>NZ_JABAEE010000011.1:0-103664 GCF_023701885.1 Pseudomonas sp. CG7
AAGTTTGGGCTCGATATGCATCCTGCTAGGAGAGTTGAAAAGACGATGACACCGGTGACCGGATTGTTCCATGTCATTTAAGCACCTACGTAATGAAGGTAACCAATTAGGAGATACTCAGTGTAGGCGGGGTTTGAGGGCGTGATGGCTTTTTGGTTTTAGCTGTAAAAGGCAGAGGCTGAGACCCGCATTGTATATGGGAGTCTGCATATTGGATCCAGTCATCGTGGTTGGACTCATTTTGCGGAGAACCTTGGATGAAATACTCGAAAGCGAGTATTACTCGCACGAGACACTCCACAACTGATCCAACCGCGTTGTATAACTTTGACTCATCATCTCCCGCCGCATCCCCCAAACAGGATTATCCGGCACACTATCCGACCGCAGCTTCCCTTTCCCCCAACGCCCATTGATCTCATCCAGCACCGACTGAATCGCCCCGAAGTCTCTGTACACCATGCAAGCTCATTCGCGCGGCAAGAGTGATCGCGATCGGCGCCTCACCGAAAATGAACACGAATTACACACGACCTTGTACACGCAGATTGGTCTGGCCGGACTCCCAAGAGTTTATGAAATCTGATATCGGGTTTCTGTTGCTCATTCGTCATTTTTATCGGAAACGCTGGTGATATGGATCGCGTTTGCGCCATCTTCGCCAGTCAGATACAGCCGCAGGGCGAAAAGCAAGTCAGGGGTATGGTCGCCGTGGGGCTTCTCGATGTTGATCTGTATACGGGAATAAAGGCAACCATTCGACTGCGCAACGAACTCCGTCACCCGTTCGACACGATTGGCCAACTCCTTGGTGACTTTCTGATGGGGCTGAAGGAGCATCCTGATCTGAGCGTCCGGGGAGTTACGTGCTCGAAGCAGGCCCAGCAAAAGCTCAAGCGGCTCGGTGGTTGATTGGAGCCAGTTGAGGGTCGTCCTTTTGTCATTAATCTTCTTTCTGGGCGGGCACGGCTTGATTTGACTTAGGACAGTATTCAGCGAATCAAGAATTGCCGTCATTTGCTCCACATCAAATTGTTCAACAAAGTACCTGTCTCGCCAGATAGCGTAAGCAAACACGCGAAGGGCGCTCTCCGTCGGACGTTCCATAAACCCGGACAATATGGATTGCTGCCACGGTTCGACAACACTACCGAGTGCAAAGCCGACTGCTCGCGGGTTGTCAATCCTGTCCTTGCTGACCTGTTCGGTTATCCACTGAACGCATTCATCGGGAGCATCGCTGTGCATACAGCACATCAAAAAACGGATTTCGTCTTTTACCTGTTCCGGAAGCTGACTTTCATGCAACAGGGACGCGAGGTAGTCGATGTTGGTGCGGGCAGCGTCGGCAAAAGCCTTGGGGCAGTCTGCATCGTCGATCGAACGTCCATCGCACCAGGTTTGGATCACCGGGTAATAAAGGGCTTTGCGTATTCTGTTGAGCGGTATACCGATTGACGCTTCATCGAAATCCTTGAGGCGCTCTATTTCCTGATGATGTTCACCCGCAATATTTCGGCCGGAGTACTTGCCAGCGCGCTCGATGACTTCAAATGAAATCCTGCTGCCTTCAAGAAAGTCCGCGTGGTTTATTCCATCAATGAAGCTTTTTTGATGAATGAAGACTTTTTTTGCAGAAAGGTCAGTGTTGGCAAAGGTGAAATGCCCTTCGTTCTTGTCCTGGCGCCATGTCGTACTGATGACACCGGTTGTCCTTTCCCGGGGGCGTATATAGATATCCTGATCCAGTTGTGCAATCGCGTTTGGTATCCAGTCAAGCAGATCAGCGGTTTCATCGCCGCCATCCCTTGGCACGTGGTGCAGATCCGCCCATGTCATCGGGGCAGGGTATTGCGGGGCAGGGGCGTCGGTAATGATGACTTCTGCAGTGCGGCACCATGTAGCGGTTACCGGATGGAACGATCCATTTTGTGGTACGAAAATCAGTTTGTAAGGATCGTCCGCACCATATTCAAAGGTCAGGTGGAGTTTACATACAACGTCTTTGTTGAGTGGAAACGCCGGCGATTCCAAACGGGCCGAATATCCGAGGTCTTCGGTACTGTCGCCCAGAAACAAAGGAAACTGATAAAAAGTTCTTCCAGCGGGGAGCGTGAAATCTTCACCAACCTCAACAGCGACCGGCCTGCCACGCAGCGGTTTGACGGTCGTACCACGGGAAACAAGGTGGAAGCGCCGATGGAGTCCGTCCCTGACGGCCTTGATCGAGAGTTCGGGAATCTGGTCGCGCCACAGTGCGATACCCCCTGCACGTTGTTGCAGCGAATGAAGACGTATGCCTCCCGTCACCGGACTGTTCGTCAAGTTGATCGCGAATGCGAATTGCCCGATGCGCGGGTCGTTTCTCAGGGCCGCGGCGTCGACCACGGTGGGCTTTGTTGCGCGAGGTGCTTCACGCCATTGCCCTTGATCGTCTAGTGTGGGGATCTCGTATTTTTTTTCTTCATGCATCTCTGGCGATGCGTTCGAGATGATGACTGGAGGATGGCGCTCCCAATAAAACCCGTTCGTTTCGGGCAAGACTTTCTTGAGCTCCGGGTCTAACCTGGCAATCAATTTGGTGACGCAAGTTTTTCCGCCGACACTATCGATAACCACAATCGCGGAGTCATTTCTGATTTTCGAGTAATCAGCTCGCAGAAAGGCCGCGGCGATGCTGCGGGGCAGTGGGATCGCATTCTGGAACCGGGCGTTGACATTGCGGCGGGTAACGTCAAGCTCGAAATCGATGAGGGCGTCGGGAACCAGCCAGATCAGCGTCTCGTGCCTGAACACGCTGTGTAGTCTTGAGGCAAATGCGCGGGCGGCAGGGTCCAGTTGCTCGGGAGCGGTTCTGGAGAAAAAAAGATCTGCTGAAGACAGGGTAGTCGCCTGCGCATGAGCATAAATTGCATCGGACGTGAAAAGGTCGAGTGCCACCGCGGTATTCGCATCGCGCCATTTTTGCCAGAGGAACGCATCGGGCAGAGATCTGACGGTTGTGCCCGTGGCATAACGAGGGCGCAGGGTGGCGAAATCGACGCAAACCGGGGTACGGATATCTTCAACACTGACGTTGCGGTTGATTGTCTCCGGTACTCGCTGAACGACGACTTTTGAGAACCACGGTCGAATTTCGAAGCGGTCGTAATCGAAAAATACCGGCATGTCCGCGAAGCGGTGACTACCGTCCCGCCACATCTGGGCATAGGTGTTCCACAAGCGTTTGGTCCGGATACGTTCCGGCAGCCTCGAATGATCGGCAGAGAGGTCATCCTCCAACGACTGCAGCAAGCGCCAGGCATCCCATACACGGCGGTAGTCGCGGTGCGACAGGAGCGTGTTGTTCGGCGGCAGGTTCTCCCAGCGACCGATGTCGCGGGCCTCGCCGGAACGTAGCCAGGTCAGGATTTGCAAGAGCAGCTCATCTTCGTGTCCGAGAATATCCCGGCGTAGCTCCAGTAGCTGCGCGAGGTGCTCGACAAAGGCTTTTAGCAGGCGGTTTTCTGGCAAGTTGATCGATTGAAACCGACGAACGCCCTGCAGGTAAGGGTTACCTGCCAGTTTTTCTCGGATATTGCGCCCTGGGCGGTTACTGAGCTTGATGAAACTGTTGGCATCGAGTTCGCGTACGGCATGAACCGGCAGCAGCGCCTGTTCGCGACGAGGCGCTTCGTTAAGCCCACGGAAAAGGCGCTCAACCGAGTGGCGGCTGTGTTCAACGACGCGCCAGAGGCGGTCGCGAACCGGACGGCCTGCAGAAGGCGGCGAATACCCGGACATTCTTGCCAGCACCGATGACAGCGATTGAGGCAGCGCTTGTCCGCTTCTCGGGTCGAATTCGACGGCATGGCAAAACCAGTCTGACTGATCGAGCAACGTGCGGATGACGTCGCTGTCCTTTTGCGTGCCTCGGTTATCGGCGTAAAGCCCGGACAGCGAGATGTCCGCCGGTGATGAAAGGTCAGATATCATTGCCGACGATTCTCCCGGCCTTTACGCTTTCCTCCAGTTGTCTGCGCAACTCATCGCGTTTTTCAGCAGACTTCCCGTTCCACATCTTGTGGCGCTTGTTCTGATCGACCTCGTCTTTCATGTACAAGGTTGGAGGGGTTTCTTCAGCGGCCGTGGTCGAACTCGCGACTCGTTTGTTGTCCTCTGTCGGCGATTGCGAGACTGGCGTATTCAGATAGTTTGCCGATTGCCAGATGAACTGGCCGTAGCCCAGTTCACAGGCGAGGTCGAAGTCTTCGCGAAGATTGAATGGTTTACCGATAAAAACCCCCGTATTGAGCTGGTTGCGGATTTTATCGAGGCAGTCAGTCTGGCTCTTGCCGCGAGTGTCTATCCCGCGAAGCTTGGGCATGACCTTCTGCACAAGTTGATCTTCGAAGGCGGTGTGCATGGCCTCGGCCAGCAGGGTTTCGTCCTTAGCGTCTTGAGCCGCCCGGACGTCCGGGTAGTTGGCCATGTAATATTCGATGGACTGCCAGACCCGGTGGCCAAGCGCCCGGCCGGACACAGACAACGCCTCATTCAGTTTCTCGATGAACTGCATGAAGGGGTTGATTTGTTCTTCCGAGAAGATGCTTTCTCTGGTCAGCCAGTCATCCCAAGTCTTTCTGTGTAGCGTGTTGCCACGATTACTCTCATTAAGAGGCTTGAGTTTCAGGCGACGTTTAAGCTCGGTCGGACGCGGGAAGTTGATGATAATCGAGCGGTCAATCACCTTGTCAGAAAGTGATTTGGTGGTTTCATCCTGATTCATTGTTCCCGCCCACAGGACGTTACGGCCTAGCGGAAGTTTGTAAGGCTCCATTCCCGCGCCGATTTTTACCGGCAGAAACGGTACATCCTTGCCTTTCTTGCCACGCCGCAGTTCAAGCTTGCTCAAGAACTCGGCAAAGTAGAGTTCAGGGTGAGCAAGGTTCATTTCATCAAGCAGTACCAGGCAGACGGAGTCAGACAACCCCGGATATTCTTCACTCCATTGCTTCTGGCTTTGCGCGAGCAAATGCAGAACCGGCTGAGCGTCGAACTTGTTGTCAATCGAATTGAAGAAGCCAAGCATCGACTCCTGCGAATCCCAGTTTGGCTGGACCGACAGCGGCTCGAAGTAAATGCCGCCAAAGTGCGAGTAGAGGCGCGGCAGTTCGGATTTACCGGTGCCGGAAACGCCTGAGAGTACGGTAACCGGAGACCATTCGGACGTTTTCAGCGCTGTATGGAAGGCTTTCAGGATGCGCGGATTGAAATTCAACCCGTAGGCGGTGCATGCGTTGCCAATGTCCGTGAGCCATTTCATTTCATTGATTTCGCGCTGCGCAGGCTGCACGACTTTTTCTGCAGCGATATGCGGAATCTCGATTTCCTTGTGACGCGCCTCGACTTCCGCAGGGCGTTCGTAAGCAGCGCGAAGGCGGTTGAGTTCGGCTTGCGCTTCGTTTGCCGAACCTTCGAAGATAGAAGCCCTATGCGACAGGGACACGTGTTGCGCATGGAACTCGGCGTTTTTGCGGCGCAACTCGCCGACCTCCGCAACATCGGCGCTGTTGCGCTCGAGTTGTCGGGACAGTTCGTCTGCTCGGGCCTTCTGAGTTTTGTACTCCGATTCGAGCGCCTGGGTCCTCAGACGCATTTCTTCGGTGGGCCTTGTGGCGAGATCTTCCCGCAGACGCTTGAGTTCATCGGACTGGCTGTTCAACTCGCGAAGGACCTCGGCCGGGTCGTTACCGCCAAGCTGACGTTTCTACTGCTCAAATACGCCCAGTAGGTCGGTTTGTGTAGCGAGGCTGTCCCGCAGGCGCTGGTTATCCTCGACATAGGATTGTTTGTGCTTGTTCAGTGATTTGTGTGCTTCTTCCAGATTCTCAGCAAGTTCCTCAGCGAGTAAGTCGTTCCGTCTGCTCCATTGTTGCTCCTGCCGCTGCTCTCTGCGCTCCAGATTCCGCTCGGAAATTTCCAGCTCCATTTTTCGGCCGTGGATGTCGCCTTGCAGGGCAGACAGCGCGGCTTTCTGTTTCGCAAGCTCCGAATATTCCTTGTCCAGCAATGCGCGGGCGTCTTCGTGATGCTTCGCCCAGGCATCGCGTTCTTTGGCGATGTCGGTGCGGATGCGGTCGCGCTCAACGTTTTCGGCATCGCAAACTTCGGACAGGCGTTTGGCCCTCAGCTTGGCGATCTCTTCTTCGAGGGAGGAAATTTGCTGTTCACGGTTTTCGGCAATCTTTCGTTCGGCGTCGGCACGCAGAGTGCGTAACTCATCGCTCAGGCCGGTACGTTTATTGCGCAGTTCAACTTCCAGCCCGACACGCTTATTGTGCAGCTCAACTTGCAGTTCGGCACGTTTATCGTGCAATTCATCTTCGAGCGCGGCACGTTTGTCGCGCAGTTCGACTTCCAGTCCGGTACGTTTATCGCTCAATTCAACTGCCAGTTCGGTGCGCTTGTCGCGCAATTCAGTTGCCAGCGCAGCGCGTTCGTTGGCAAATCCGGCCTCGCGTTTTTGTTCATCGGCCTTGAGTTTTTGCTCGAGCTGATTGAGCTCGGCCACCTTCTGATTCACTTTGGCAATTGTGCGCTGTTTCTCTTCATCAAAGGATTGTTGACGCTTGGCAAGCGCCTGTTCACGGGCAGCTATTTCGGTTTCTCGGATTAGCTCAGCGGCATCCTGCTTCGCGGCATCTTCCAATTTGCCAGAGTGCTCCATTCCCTATACCTCTATCAGTGTCTTGAGTATTTTATAAGATGCTTTGCGAAGTTGCGCGACTTGCTCTTTTAGCAATGGCAGCGGTTCATTGCCGTGGCCCCGCTTGGTAATCACAGCTGTCATATCGTCCACGAAAGACGGGGCAGTACTGGCAATTGACTTCAATACGTCCTCATCAGCCATCAGCAGAAGGGCGATCACGCAGGCCCCCAGCGACTGTCCGACACCCTGCAAGGTTTGCCGCACCGCTGCAGGCCTGACCGTGCGCAGACCTTCAGGCAGTTTGCTGCAGAGGCCGGCATTGACAGCTCTGGTTCCGGCGACCGCGATAAGCTGCGCATCGTCGGCCTCAGGGGGTAACCAATAGATCAGCGACACCTCGAAGACGGACTGCAAAGCTGCGTAGAGATCGCGAACGAATGCGAGTGCATCGTCCCCGTCCTTGAAAGACAGAAAGGCGCGCTCGACATGAACGAGCCGGTCTTGCAGGTTGGCCCCGAAGCGGTTGAATGTCTTGTAGCCGAACTCGCTCTGCAGGCTGGCGCGGGCATCCAGCAACGAGTCTGCGCGAAAATCGCTGTCTGTGTCGGAAGGAGAGGTGGACGCGAGAGTCTGTGAAAACTTGATCTGCACACGCAGTGTCTCGATGATTTCACGCATCAACGTTGCGTCCGACAGTTCCATCTCCGGGGCGTCAGCCTTGCCTTTGCCGTGGCCCTTTTCATCGCGCTGCTTTTTGATGTGAAGAAGCTGGTTTATGAGCTCTGGTTGCTGTTTCGCGAGGCGCCGCAAGGGATTGGACTCATCGTCTTCCGCTTGCAGGATGGCGATGGCGAGGAGGGTCTCCAGTTCCGCCTTACCATTCTGAAAATCGATGAGTTTGCCTTCTCTTATGGGTCTGAAGCCAGATCGCGGCGCAGTCAGGCCGATCTTGGTCGCGGCCTGCGCGAGCAAGGCGCAATGCTCTTTAGGCTCTGTGAACTTGAGCCCTTCCAACTCACTTTCATAGGGAGACTTGATGCATGCGTAAAACAGGGCCCATTCCAGGGCCGAGTAGATCTGAGCGATAGAGTGAAAGGGGGCATTGGGCCGCAGGCGCAGACTGTGAAGAAGTTTTGGGAAGCGCAGCCAATTGTCTTCGGTCTCGAATGCCTCCTTCGGCTTTTCGTCCTGGTTGTGCGCCTTCGGGTTGCTCAGTGAGGCTTTCCAGTTTTTCAACCAGTTGGCCTGCGCTTCATCTTGTTCAAGCAGATGTTCGAATGCCCGTTCAAGGATCAATGAGAAACCATTGCCGAACGGGTCGGCGATACGGAATTCACCATCGCTTTTCTGGATTGCAATCGGACAGTGGAGGAAATGCCGTTCTGCTTTATCGATGATCATGATCTTCTGAATCGGCGGAATATTTTCCTCCCGTCCCGAAGCCGCGGATCTTCTCTGTATCACGCGTACTAAGCTGATGATATCGCGCTGAGTGGGAGGGCTATGCGTGTGGGCGTCATTCAGTGGGATGCGCCTATAGCGCTTGTTCTCTTCCTGTTTCTGCAATGGATTGTTGTCGTCCAACCAGTGCATGAATGGCAGCATCTGTCCGGTGACGAGTTCGCGAAACACCAGCGCGGTGGCAAAAACCGGCACTTGCTCATCGTCGTTCGCACCGACATCTTCCTTTTCGACAATAACGTTGAATGGATCAATCAGTGCCTTGTCCTGCAAGCGCAGAAGGATGCTTTCGATCAGGTCGAGCGGAATGCGGGTTTCCTCCGCCAGTGCCTGAGCGTCCATCGCACCGGATACCGCGAGGAGCTTGAGAATGAGTTGTTCGAAGGCGTTGAGGCGCTCGCCATCTGCAACGGGTTTTGGCAGGGTCACGCGATAAGTGTTCACTGGCCACATCAGATCGCGTTGCCCGCCAATGGCAGCACCGAACGGCTTTGGTGTGCCGTAGTCCAGGAGTTTCAACATTGCAGAATGACTCCCTGTTCCTGGCAGAGACGATGGAAATCCACCAGTCCCGGGATATGCTCGGCGGCCAGCTTTCCGTGCAGCAGACCTGAGTCGCCGACCACCACCAGCAGTTTTTTCTGGCGGCTCATCGAGACATTGAGGCGGTTATAGAGGCAGAGGTGACCGAACAGGGATCGTGCCTGCTTCTCTTGACTCTCTAGAGAGGTTTTCCAATCTTGTGGCAAGGTCCTCACGGTCGACAGAAACACGACATCGAATTCCATGCCCTGGAACGAGTCCACAGTGCCGATACGGAGCCTCTTCTCGATTTCCGCAAACGCACCGAGTTGCTCCCTGATGAGTTCGGACTGCGCCTTATAGAACGAGATCACCCCGAACGACAGATCCTTGCCAGCGTCGCAATCCATCCACGCCCTTAACTGGCGTGAGATGACAGTGGCTTCGGCCGGACGTATCCAACTGGTGTCGCGGCGCAGATGCTTCCCTTTTTCCGCGGGCACCTCCAGCCAGACCGCGGGTTTGCCGTCGGTGTCTGGAAGGGCATGGACGAAATCGCTGGCAGGCCGCCCGGATTTGAATTTCTCGGATGGATCGAAATGCTCATAGAAGTTACGGCTGATGAAATCGCCGAGGGTCGGGTGCATGCGATATTGTTTGTCGAGCGTGACCCGCCGCGGGATCTTGTCGTTGTCCTCCAGTGTCTTCAGGCGTTCTGAGAACAGGTACTGGAACATCGACTTCTTGAGCCATTCGGATTCTGACGGTCCTGTTTCGCCGGTTTCCATCTGACCGGCCACTTCTTCGTCGATGATGTGGGGCAATTGGCGGTGGTCGCCGACGAGAATGATGCGCTTGCCCTGTGCCATCGGCACCATGAGGTCGCGCGGCGAGACTCGTGCGGCCTCGTCGACGATCACATACTCGTATTCCAGTCTCTGTTGGTTGTCGTTTTCATCATCGCCCCTGATGCCTTTCTGTTTTTGCATGTTCCCACTCACGCTCTGCTGGCAGGTGGCCGCGAACGCGAAACTGTAATCGGACACTGCCTCCAGCATGCTGTAAGGGTTGCTGTCGAGTTCAGCGAGGAATTCGGCCAACGCGGCAGACCGCTTGTCCCTGGCAGTATGTCCCACGGACTTGATACGTTTGATGGCCAACTCTGCCAGCGCAACGACGGCGTCATTGCGTTTTTCTACGCGAAAGACGGGAGGAGTGGTGAAGCGGACGAGCAGTGTTTTCTTCAGGTTTGCCAGCGCCTCGAGAAATGGCGGCGGTCCATCTTCGCTGCGCCACAGGCTGGCGTTGTCCAGTAAATCGTGATCCGCCTGATCAAGCATGTCGCGCAAGTCGTCCAATGCGTCAGCGGCTCGATCCGGTCCATCGTCTGCGAAACTCTCGAAACGGCAGCGAATACGGCGCACGACATCCAGCCATTGACCGGAACTGTCATTCAGCTGTTCTTCCTGGCGCATCCTGTTAAGGAGATTCACGGCTTGACGTGCACCGTTTTCGCCGAGAACCCGAATGCCTAGCGAAGCAATTTTTTCGGCAAGGTCTGCACCCAATGCACGCGTAGGCGTCTGGATATAGTGTAGGCACAGAAGCTTGATTTCCGTTTCCTGCTCGATTTCGGCAATTTGCGGATTTCGCTCGCGCAGTTCAGTTGCAAGCTTTGCGCACCATTCGTCCATCCTCTTTTCGAAGATGCTTAATTCTTCCACCGGTGTATTGGAGCGCGTGCCGAACTTGGGAACGGGAAGACCATTAAGCGACATTCGCTCGATCATGTTTTCGACCGCGTCATGCTGAAAACCGGTCAGCAGCACTTGGCCTTTTATACTCGCGCCGCGTTTGTCGGCCATCTCGTTCAGCCGTTCGAGGATCGCGGCGATGACGGTGGTCTTGCCGGTCCCGGGTGGCCCTTGAATCAGCGCAATGTCGGGTGTTTCCAATGCGCAACTAATTGCCTCCAGTTGTTTCGGGGTGGGGTCTTCCTTGAACACCTTGCGGCGAACAAATGCCGTCCGCGGTGCGATTGACGGTGGCTTGCGGGCAGGTGCGATTTTCCCTTTTTCCTCTACCAGCAACCCGAGTTGCGGGTTGGCTGCGCGGCCCTCACTGATCGAGTGCCGGGCGGATAACCGTCGCTTGATCTGGGTGATTTCTCCCGCCAGCGAAAGGATGAAACGGCCCGACGGCGCTGGCAAGGTTTCAGTCTTGAGCGTCAGTATTTTCGATTCCTTGTCGAAAGCGATCACCTTGAAATGGGTGTTTGTTTTTTTCCGCTCTTCTTGCTGAAGAAGCTGTTCTTTTTCTACGGCTCGCTCTATTCCGCTCGCGAAATCCTTGAAGCGCAGTGATGCGTCTTCCAGGTAATCCGGGAGTTGTTCGATCAATTTGACTTCGGGCACAAGGCCCTGCTCCAAGGCTTTCAAAGCAGTCTCGCTGGCTTGGGAAATGCGAACAGAGACCGTTCCGTCGCGTTTCTCGGCCATGTCGGAGAACTGCAAGGCGCCGACTGTCCGTGCTCGCTTGAGCAGCAATTCGCCTTCGAGATCGCCGAATTCGTCCCATTTTTTCAGATAGCTGACATCGTCCTGCGTCAGTTCGGTTAACTGCGCCTTGGCGAAAGCGCTGATCTGACCTGTCTGTGACCAATCAGTAAAGCGCAGCGTGCCTTTGACCAGGCGCAGTGCGCGATCCGTCCTGCCTCGGGACTTGGTCATGCGCGTGGTCAAGAATATCGATTTACCCTCCGGCAGCGAGGTTTGTGTCGCAACAAAGCGAATGCCATCGCCAGTAACACAGAAGGAATTGCTGCGGGTCGGCTGTTTGTCCTGGCTGAGGGCTGCGTGGCCAATCGCGATATCGTCCTCATCTGCGGTTTCCGGGTCTTGCTCCAAGTGAGCGTCACTGTCGCTGCTCGTCTTGTTCACGGCAGGCTCCGGCTTCAACGCTTCATCAATTGCGGGGCCAGCGATCAAGAAAAAGAATGAGCTGCCGTCTTGTCGGAAGCAGCAATACTCATCAAGCAGTCTGTAAAGACGTTCACCTTTGGTTTGACCCTTGCGCCCGGTGATTTCGTTGATCTTGGTTTCCACATATTCGTCCACCCCGATGTCGACTTCACCCATCTCCAGGCACCCACCTGAGAAGAATGCGATTTGCAACTCCATGCTGCCATCGGCGGCAGGATTGACCAATCGCGCCAGCATTGCGCGTCCGCTGGCGAGTTCCGCATTGAGGCGACGGGTGTCGATGGCCGCGACGGTCCGCACGCAGACGAGTGAGTCTTTGAGACGCAGATCGAAATCGTCGGGACGCGCCGCACTGGTCTCAATCGAAAGGACTGCGCGACCCTGCAAGCCTTCCACCGCGCTGTCAGGCTGCTTGACGCGGATCGTAAGGATCTCGGCCGGAATGTCGTCGAACTTCATTTCTCTGCTCCTGCGAATTTGAAAACCAGGGTGTCGGGAAAGGTTTTCGTCCCTCGCACGGGCTGTGCAGTCTTGTCGTCGAAGTCGAGAACGGCCTCGTACGCTTGCGCGTTGTTATGCTCGAATGAAAATGGGTGAAACAAACGGTGCGGCAAGGAAAACTCTTTTGCGTCGGCCGGGATCACGATTTCCCCACGTGGCGTTATGGCGCGGGCAAAGGGCGGTCGGGGGGCACGGCAAAAAGGACATTGCGTATGGTTATCGGCAAAGTAACTCATGGCGCAGGCATGGCATTGCAGCGAAAGGTCGAAGGCTTTCTTCAATTCCAGCGCCCAGAACGCAATCGTCGGACGGCGATGCGGCTGATTTCTCCCGGCGCCGAAGGTTTCGTGGAAAAGCCGCCGCAGCCCAGCCGTCGCGACCAGTTCGCGGGGCAAACCGGTATCACCCTCGTTCGAATCGTCGTCCTCGTCATCGATAAAAGGGAAATACCCGGCATAGGCCTGGTCCTGCAGATCGGCAGGGCGCTCGTCTGTCGTCGGCTCGGCGTCCCAACCGCTGTCTTCATCCTCGGGCTCCAGCACTTTCTTGCCGATGAATGGATGGCAGAGTGCGAGTGTCTTGAATGCCATCACGGCAAATGCCCAGCAGTCCGATCGCGGGCGCGAAGAATCGGTTGCCCGAACAACTTCCGGAGCACCATAACCCGGCGTATAGACGGAAGTGCCTTCACCAGGCATTTCCAGACGCATATTGTCGGCATCAATAAGCCAGACATCGCTTGCGTGCTCGGCAATGAACGCATTGTCCGCGGAGATGTCGCCGTACACCAATCCCGCGCTGTGCAAACGCGCGAGGATTGATGCACATTCCGCCAACGCAAACAGGCGGCGCCGGGTTGAGCCTGTGTTGGCGTAATGCCACAGACGCAATGCCAACTCCCGATCAGGAACGGCTGCCAGCCACCGAGGAAGTACAGGGTTCTGAGATTCGAGCGCTTTTTTCGCATCGCCGTCGAGATCGAAAAAATTGAAGGGTTTCATGCCGTTCAATAGCCGCATTACATAGCCAGGCTCATCTCGCAGAATGGCCAGAGGCAGAGAAACAGGAATGCGCGACGGAATTGGCAACAGACGGATGTTCTGGAAGCGACGGCGCAGGTCGGCTTTTGTGTCCGGCTCACCCGAGGTGTCGAGTGGTTGCTTGATCGCCAGATCAGCATCTCGCGTACGGTACACGACGCCCTGGCCACCTCTGGCAAGTTCTTCAGTGAGGTAATGCTGATTGCCGTAGTCATCGCAGAGTGGTTTTGTGTGAGCGGTTCGTGCGGGCTTATCCATGGCTGATCTCCTCACAGCAAAGGCAGGCGATAGTCTTGTCGTCGCTGTGCTTTGGTGTTGGCCAGTTTTCGAGCATCTCTTGCAAACGCTGGTTGGCAGTCATCGTGGCGAGAGAACGATGTGCCTCCATTACGCCGGTCACGAAGCCGTCGACATCGTCCAGGTCGTCTGCGACACCGTCGGTGCAGAGCAAGATGCCCAGGCAGTCTTGTTCTGGCAGCGATGTAATCTGCCAGTCCCTCCCGGAGTCGCTCGATGACAGTGCGGCCGTGATGTTTGAAAAGCTCTGTGACTTGTCCTCGCTAAGCGCCAACATCGAGCCGTCGAACCTGACGGCGGCGAGCAAGCCATCGCCCAGCATTCCTAAGTGGATGACGCCATTTCCAAGCCGGAATGCGAACAGGCAGGTGGCTGCACAATCGCGGGGTTCAAGCGGCGCAATAAGTGATAACCAGTTGGACTGGATACATTGCGACAGGAGTCGAGGGGTTATTTCGCTTTGTCCACGGCAGGCGTGTGCCGCGCGTTCCACTGCAACACAGGCAGCCGCGCTGCCAACATTGGACAACGGCTTGGAGCCGAGCCCGTCGCAAACAACGATGCCATCCCCCCAGTTATGATGGAACGATGCCCAGGCATCCTGGTTGGGAGTCCGCGAGGCTATATGTGCCGGGCCTCGAACGCTTGCACCAAAACTTTTCCAGAGCATCATGCTGAACAGTCTTCCAGCCAGCCGTCGAGCGCGGCGAAGAGCTCATTAGTCACAAACACATCGGGGCCTTTGAGTCGTGGATTCGCATCTGCGCCTGTTTTGATAATGCGTAGCGTGTCCGGCGGCAGGCTCGCGGACCATTGCTTCAGTAGTTTCGTATCGGCGTGAGACCAGAACCCATCGGAAAGCAGCAGGATTTTCCCTTCAGGTTGCGTTCCGAGCAACTGAATCAGGGCTGCAACGCTAGACGTTCCACGGCAAGCAAGCAGTTGCGCCGGATACTCCTGATTCTCGGACCAATCGGGGAAGTACGCTTCGCCGGCCCAGGCACACAATCTGATTGGTGTGCGGCCATAACCCAAACGTACCCACTGCGCAATCGTCATGACGGTTGTTCGCATGATGAATGGCTTGGCTAGATCAGCCATGCTGCCGGAGATGTCACACACCACAAAGAGCGTCATACAGACGCTCTTATCGATTTGGTACGTTGCGCGATCGCGGTCATCAGCGCGTCGAGTTGCGCTGAAAAGGTGTCTCCGCACCAGGGCGTCAAACGTGCATCGTCGATCTTTTTGCGCACCGACTCCGACTGGGGAGCAAAACAGCAGGCAATGATTCCACGCCCCTCGACGCCACCGTAGTAGCGAACCAGGTTCTGCAGTTTCATCACTTGTTCCTGGCTTACGTAGCCCGCCTTGCATTCCACTATGTAGAGCGAACGACCGTCTGTGAACGTGACATCGAGTTCATTATGTGGAACGTTGCCATTGAATGAATTGGCACTTGCCCGATTCAGTTGCAGCGTCAGATTGATGCGCAGGTCCTTGATGATCCCGCGGTCTTCGTACGGTTTGCAGCGCAGATAGACGTATTCCTCGAACCAACCGCCCGACAGGTATTTCGCAAAGTCGGCCCAGTCGTTGAAACGCAGATCCAGTCCGTTGCCCACGACGGAGGCGACGTTGCCTTTGGCAAAGCTGAAAACGAATCCACTGCTTTCGATAACGAAGGGCGTGAGCGGCGCATTTCTTTGCTGCTCTTTTTCGTGTTGGCTGCTGAAGCTGCACAATTTTTTGTAGTCTTTTGAGAGCTTGCGACGGTGCTTCCAGAGCATTTCGGTCAGGCGGCGGCGGTCTGACGATAGCTCCTGTAACGGCGCAACGGAGGACAGTTTCAGTCCATCGGCATTGAGCAGCAAAAACGTTTCGACCGAGTCAATCGGTCTGATGGTGTCGCGGCGAAGGCTGTCGACATACGTCACGCGCTGGTTGCGACTGTCAAAGTAGAACGGGATGCCCCCCAGCGCACGGGCTGCGGAGAGCGCCCCGGCGCACATCAGTTTCGTTCCGCCCGGCAGGTTGACGCCGATGCGCGCGCCTGCCGGCAAAGTCCTCGCATGACCGATGATTTTTTCCTGGACGTCGTGGGCATCCCAGGGATCGACGGCCAGTTCGTCAAAGTTTGCGTCGTGAATGAATGCCCGCATGCAGGCCGCCGGAAAGTCCTTCGAGTTGACGAAAACATGCCGGCTCGATGCAAACTGGCGGATGCCGAGTAAAGAGGGCATGCGTTGCTCGCCAAAAAGGTGAAAAGTCACATCGAAACCGTCATGGGCGTTGCGTGCCGCACTCTGGCTGACACCATGCCGTTCAAGCCACTCCGCAGGCAAGCTGATGGCTTCGGGTGGTTTGCCAATGACAGGCGAAACGATCAGGCGCTTTTTAAGGGTTGGATGTGCGAGTGCCGTCAAGGCCCAGATGAAGGCCATCACCGGTGTGCCCGGGCTCAAATAGAGGGTGACCAGTTTGTCTCCGGCTGTCTTCGCAACAGAATCCAAGGCACGCATGGCGCAAGCGTAGATGCCTTCGCTATCGTTGAGTTCGCGCAGCTTCTCGCTCTTGAGGGAGATGTCTGTACGCTTGCCGAGAGCCTGCAGCTTATCTTTCAGCCAGCGGGCATAGTGTTCATGTGCCGCAGGAGTGTTGGCAAAAGTCGACACAAACTCGCTGGTGACGCTGTATTCATGTTGTTGGTTCGAGTCGTGGATCAACGCCAGATTTTCTGCCAGGTCGCCCTGACTCCCGGCGTGCTTGTCGGTTTCGTCATCCGTCCGTGTATAGCAAAGGATAACGACTTCACAGTAGTCCTCCGCCTCGAGGGCTCCGGCGATCGGACCGATGGTGTTTTCGAACCCCAGTGAGGCGCGGAAATCCGTGAGGCCATACCAGGTAAGCAGGGATTTCTTCATAGGGAACTCTTCTGAACGTAGGGCCGGAACCATGAAGTCTCATTGGTCATTCTGTTCATCAGAACGGCGCGATTGGATTTTTCGATACCTTTGAACTTGCCAATGCCTCCACTGGCCAGCAGTGATCCGGCGTCGTCTTCGTTCATGCAATACGCTACGCGCAGCTCAAAAAAGGCGAAGAGATCCTTACAAAGGGCAGCGCAGCGTTGCCATCGCTCCACGAAGGCGAAAACGAACACGCCTTTGCGCGGTCCATCTTCGGCAATGCGCTTGAGGAGATCGCCAGGAGAGGGCGGTTCGCCTGCTTTCGCCGGTTTGTACGAGGCGGATGGATACAGTTGTTTCTCGGAATCAAGGCCATCGATGATCAACGCGACACGGCGAGTGCCGATACCGTTCGCTATTGCTTGCAGCGGTAACTCAGCGACGTTGTCGAACACTCTCAAGCGTGTGCCGAGT
The DNA here is from genome assembly GCF_023701885.1 of Pseudomonas sp. CG7. Classification (NCBI taxonomy): domain Bacteria; kingdom Pseudomonadati; phylum Pseudomonadota; class Gammaproteobacteria; order Pseudomonadales; family Pseudomonadaceae; genus Pseudomonas; species Pseudomonas sp. CG7. The sequence continues at coordinate 16,877 of NZ_JABAEE010000011.1, forward strand.
GCCCGGGAGGCATCGAGGAAACCGCCGTCGGAAGTGACGCCACGGCCGTTGAAATAGATGACCTCATCGAAACTGTCGAGCGCAGCCAGGCTGGAAAGGGTGGTGGTGAGCAAGCCGTCATGGATAGGGTCGTTGTAGCCACTGAACAGCACATTGAATGCCGAGCGGTGGACAAGTGGGACCGTCAGTTTGTCGGCATCAAATGTCAGCCGCTCCCCCAGAAGCAGCACCTCTTGTTTTGCGCAGGCCGACTGATAGTCGATCGCGACTGGCGGCTCGGGCATGTGGGAGCCACTGAACACTTTCGTTTTGCCCGACATGCCCCGCGCTGTCGCGTAATCCGCCAGCCTTCTGATGTGTGTTCGGCAGAAGCTGCTTTCTGCCAGTGGAATCGAAAACTTCAAATTGCCGGACTTGGCACCGTTGGCATTATTGATGATTCCCTGTGGTGGGCTACGCAACTCGGTTGCCGCCCAGTTGTTCGCACCGAGGATCATTGCGGAGTCTTCCTGGCCACAGGCCAGTGCTATGCGACAGCCCAGTTGGGTAATGATGCTTCCCAGCGACAGGGCATTGATGCCTTTAAGGGTCTGCGTCGCGAGAAGAATATGAATGCCGAATGAGCGACCCTGCTTCAACAATTGCGAGAGCCGGTGCTCTGCTGCCTCCGCGACCGGGCGATTACCTGCAAAGAGAACCTGAAATTCGTCTATGACCAGAAGAATTCGCGGCAACGGAGCCTTGGTGGCTTCGCGATATTCGACGAAGTCGCGGACTTTTACAGTCTTGAACATGGATGCCCGCTTTTCCAGTTCGCCCACGAGGTGTTGGAGCACCGTCACTCCGTATTCGGGATCGCTCTCCGTAGCGACAAGCCGGGCATGGGGAAGCGGCGGGTCCGCGTAGATGTTGAACTCTGTTGATTCCTTGTAATCCAGCAGGTAAAGATCAACTTCTGCCGGTGAGTATCTTTCACATAGCGTGTGGATCAGCACATGCAGCAGGTTGGATTTTCCGGACCCGGTTTTACCGGCGAGCAGTGCATGGTGCTCGGAGGTTGTTGCACCGAGGATCAGAGGCGTGGGACCTCCGGCGCTGGTCCAGCCGATGGGGATGTCGAAGCCGCCGCAGGTCGTCGCACCTTTGGCAAAATCCGTCCAGAGATCAGGCATCGATTTGCTTAACCGCGCTTTCGCGGCATACAGATCGGCGAGCGCAGAGAAATAGCTGCCCAGCGAGTCTTGCCGAGGCCATTGCTCGGGCTGGTACGTCAATGAAAGTCCGCAATGCTCGCTGTTCCCGGCGTTGAACAGTGTGTCGAATGCCGTGGTAGAATCGTTTATCGTCGCCCGAAATTTCTCGTAGCGCGGGTCTTGAAGGCGTGCGCCGTCAATCGCGATGATGGGCAAGACCCCGCAACGCGGGCCGTTCTCGCAAATCCGCTGGAGGAACCACAGGCTCTTGTCCGAGAGCTGTTCCGGCACGTTGAACAACACCAGCACCTTGTAAGGAAGGGGGTTGTCGGCGTTGTTTGCGTTATGTTCCGACCAGTTGGACGACAGGTCATTGAAGCGATGTTGAATCAGTTGCTCGACTTCATCCTGCAATTTGCCAAGCGCGGCCTCGATTTCGTCCGAGCGCGTGAGCACTCGTTGTTCCGGTACCAATTGTTCGACTTTGAGCAGAGACAAAAACGGCTCGAGCGATTGCCCGAGGCGCAGCGGGTCGACGAGTGTTAACTCCAGTTGTCCTGGTGGCAAAGCCGAGAGCAATCGCAAGAGCAGCTGATGTGCCCACTTTTTGTGTGCCGGGTTGTCTTCCGACAGGGCGAGGGCATGGGGGAACGGGAAGGGAAGGACGTGAGGGACAAAGCAGGCAAGGTCCTCGAATCCTACTCGATACGCGCCGAATGAAATGTTCGTGGGTATTTCTGTCGCTGCCAACGAAGCAGTCGGCGCTAAATCCATCAGCGCGGGCTGGTGTCGGCGAAGTCGTACATTCAAGTGTACGGCTTCGGCCGCAATGCTTTCCCATTTGCGGGTGAGCGTTGATCGCCAACTCAATTTGCGCTGATCCCGGCTGGCGTCCTCATACTTTCTTTCGGCCATGAGGCGGTACACCGTGTCTTCATCCAAGGGGGGCCGGTGTTTCGCCATGTCTTTTTGCAGATCGAGGATAGCTCGATCTTTCGTCCGCGCGGCGGCATCGAATTCGCGATTGATGCGCGCCAGTCCTTCGCGGTAATCAGCGAGGGCTTCGGTGATCCTGGTCATGGTGTGGTCGTGGGTGTTCAGGGAACCGTTCATGTCTCTGGTCCCTCTGATCTCGCCTGGAGAATTTGCGCTTCTTCCAGGATGCCATCGATGATCAGCACCTGCCGTTGGTAGCCCTCGCTGAAACTGCGCAGTGAATCGATATCCTTGAGTATCGGGGTCAGCACCTCGGCGACAATAGAGCTGGCAAATGCATCCGTAGCTCCTTCGGTGAACCTGCCAGTGCAAACCTTCATCAGCCCCATGACATCGTCAAACATTTGCGTCTCCCATCTCATCATCCATGGGCAACTCCAGAACCTGAGCATCCGCGGCGATTGTCGGAAACAGCGATACACATACCGCGCCCGGCAATAGATAACTGGATTTGATCCGGGGATTGCCTTTCCAGATCCCATTCAGGAACGCTCGCCAATCCTCTTCGGACAAGTCGATCGATTGGCAATCGGCTGTCAATGCCAGGAGTTGCGCCGTGGCCGCGTCAATGTCATCCATGTGGCCGTTGTTGACCGCATGTTTAAGCAGGTCAACGGCATCCCGGACCGGCGTGAGGATGTCGGGGTCAACAATGGCAAATCGTACTTTCATGGCCGTTCCTCCTCGCTTTGGCGAATGAAATCCAGGCAGGACTGATCTATGTCGTTTTTCCTCGGCAGCATCCCCACCATCGGCGAACCGGCCTGCCGCAAGGCGTCGCGAAGCTCTTTCTGCTTCTGCGGTGAGAGGTCCTGGACGTCTCGCGAGCAAAGCGTGCATTGCGCATCCGCCTGCTTGTGGCCCTCGGCTTGAAAAACCATGTGGTCCTTCTGCGCATACAGGTACTGCGCCTTGCCGCATTTCACTTCGAATGCCATCGAACCGCCCACCGGCGCGCCCATACCCTCGCCACGCCCCAGAATCACCGGCACTCGCAAGTCCGTTATCAGCAGGTCGGTTTTGGTGTATCGCCCGTTGTCGCCAACGAACGTCCGGCCTTGCGTTTCGATCCGTCCTCCCAGTGGAGCAAGTGCGTGTCGAACGATTTGCTCGCCGAACTCGCCACACAGGTGTATCCGTGCCCGACGTGCGACGATGTTGCGCTCTACGTCGCCATTGGCGGTGACCCACTGGCCGCGATACTTGTCAATCAGCCTGCGGTAATCAGGATTACGCTGGTAGAGATATTCCTGCAGCAAGTGTCGGTGCTCTGCCGACAGGTTCATCCGGTCTCGCAGTACATCCGGCGTGATAGGGCCACCGTGTTGCGTCGGGTCCCATTTCAGCCAGGCATGGAAGTCAGCAGCGCTGGGATTCGTCGCGAGGTAGGCATCCAGTGCCTGTTGCGCAGCCGCCAAACGAGCGATGCCGATATCGATGGCCTGCGTCACGGACAGGAGTCGTGCATTGCATTCCAGCAACGCCTGAGCCAACGCCTGGCTCGCCATCGCCAGAGCCTGCTTTGTCAGATCTACCCGTCGCTCCATGGCCTGACGGTTCTCTGTGGCCCGTTCGAAATCGGCCTGTGCCAACTCCAGCATGCTCTGGGCCTGGTCTGTATCCGCTTGCGCTTCGTCAACGCAAGCGTACTCCCACGAGCAGTCTGGGCCTGCCCCGTCGTCGTTGGCATCCGGCTGAGCAAGACAGGCCGACAGCGAGGACTCGGCAGAACCGATCCACGATTGGCTGCTATCCAGGGCCTGCTGAGCGCTTTCAAGCGCCTGATGGGCCGCTTGTTCCTGCTGGATAGCACTTTCCAGCAGGTTTTCGCTGCACTGCGACTCGTTGCGAGTGTCTTCGCATTGGTGTTCCACCGCCGCAATTTGGGCGTGGCAGGAGAACTCCAGCGCCTCGCGTACTGACTGCATATCGCGCACGAGGTCTTCCAGATTCTCCACTTTGCCGATTGAAACTTGTGCCATCGCGACCCCTGCTCCCTAGCTCTGCAGATAGTCGCGCAGACGCGAAGCAAGTGCGGCCAGATACGGCACCTGTTCCGTTGCATGTGCACTGAACTGATGCAATTGCTGAACGAGCGACTGGTAATCCTCCTCGAACTGCAAGCGCTTCTCGTCTTGCCAACTATCACCAAGCGACGCGAATGCACCGTCCAGTGTGCCTACTGAGTCGTTGAGCGAGTCGATGAATTGTTGCAACGCATACGCGAATCGCTCCAGTTCGTCCGGGTCTCCGATTGCTTGTGCCATTACCAGTAGCCCCCATCGTCGTCTGAAGTGTTCTGTGGCTGTGGTTCCAGCGATGCCTGACGATCCTCGATCTCGCTCGCGGCCGGCAGGGTATTAGGCGTCTGCGACTTCGTACGAATCACCACCGACATGGTGACGAACTTGAATCTGTCCCGTAGCTGTTTGGCGTTCTCCGCATAGAAGAGATCGTTCTGCGTGCCTTCGATAAATTGGCCGAGTACCGCCTTGTCAGCGTCAACACCGATGGCAATCGCCATGCGATCGCATTTCGCGGAACGGCCATCGCTGCCGAACCTGTTCAGCGGCTCCTTCCAGCCGCTGTCCGGCTGCCCATCGGAGACAAGCACAACGGTGGGACGGTAGGCACGTGATGGCACAACATCTTTGTCTTCGATCATCGCTTTCGCCATGTCGAGCGCTACGCCGAGCGGCGTGGTGCCACTGGCGGAAAGTGCTTGCCATTGGATATCGCCGGCACTGGCCAGGGATTGATGCAGATTGACTTGCGATCCGAAGGTGATGATCGAGACCCAGATTTCAGTCTCACTGGATTCAGTGCCACGGAACGTATGCAGCATGTCGCGCACTGCATCATTCAGATTGCGGATCTTATCTCCGCTCATGCTGGCGCTGACATCGAGCAGAAGAATGACCGGGAGCGGCTTGGCCTTCGGCACCGTGAATTTCGACGGGTCGAATGGGGTGTTGCTCATGGCAAGACTCCTTGAGAATTATGAAATGGATGGGCATAGCATCCATGTCGATGCGTCCTACATCGCATGACGCCCGGTGAAATGAAAATGGTGCGCGTCACTGAGGGATGTCCACAGGGAATCCTCAGGCCTGATCCTGGATATCGCTATTGGCGAGTGGGTACGGAACTGGATGCGTTGAGGTGGGGATCAGGCGTGACAACGCGAACAGTCTGGGCAGAGTAATTTTCGCTTGGGACATGAGACTTCCTTGTTCTACATCTCAACTGACAAACATCAAGTTTGCGTCGATGCTACTCATTTTGCGGGCAATATGCCATCTACCTGTGGGGCATAAGACCAAAGTCTTTTGGCGTCTTTCGAAAGCGGCGTGTAAGCCTCAATGCTGGTGCTCGGCGTCTCGACTCAGGGGGCCTCTGCGGACCGAGCACGGATGCCAGGTTGTCAGTATTGGCTGGCTGGCGCCCAACGCTCCCCCTCAACCCTTGGAGTCCCGGTTGGCGTGGGGGATGTTTGGATGATTGGTTGCCACTGCAGGGCGCCCAGTGGCTGGCTGGACTACACCGCGTATGTATTGTCTTGGTGGCATGTGGCCGTTATATGAGAAAGGCTAGTCCTCATTCACTCTGGTAACCGTAATGGCCTTTAAAGCAGGGAAGCACGCAGATATCTATTGCAACTGGGGGCGCATCTCCTCAATCCGGGACCGGGAAAAACCACACAATGTTCGGACAGCTTATCGCTGGATTGCAGACCAGGGCTTGAGTGTTGGTGCCTTCTGACATGTTGTGCTCCCAGATGGTCGAAAAATGCATTGAGTTGACGAAGCCGCGGGAGAATGGTGCTGTTTCGGCCGCTGGATTCACCCGGTGGAGCAGACGATCGGCTCATGCCTGTCGGCTGACTAGGTCCAACAAGTGGCCGAGGCCACGTGGTGGTTGCCACGCCCTGAGCACTGCAGCGCTTCGACCATACGTCCTCAAGGCCCTTATCGCACGGCTCATGACCTTGTCGACGTCAGCAGCGTTGTTTGACCTGTTCAAGGACTATCTCAAGGTTGTATGTGAATGCTTACAGTTCTCTCTATGCTGGATGAAAGGCTGCGCCCTAAAGGCAGTAGAGACCTTTTGGCCAGTGAATCCTTATGGAGCGCTGTGGGGCGCAAGTTGATCGTCAATCTGACTAAGGTGACCAGCCGCGCTGAGCATTTCATGGTAGCGATGCTGGCCAGTCGTCATGCCCATGAAGGCAAGTCCCGCTCCTTAAGCGAGGTACAGGTGCGCTATGTCAGGGCCGAGCAACTGGTCGCTTACTTGCGTCTGGAAGCCTCTGCCGAGGCCAGCTTGCTAAGGCGTCAGTTGGACGTTGCCAATTTCAGCCGCGATGTGATGCCGCTGGGCATGCACAAGAAAGCCCAGATTCAGCAAGCAGCTGAGCTACGGGCTGTGGGGGGCTGTATTCCTCGGTGTTGCCTGATCAAGGGCAGCGACATGCGGCAAGGGAGGTGCATTGACAGTGGAGGTGTAGGGCGGTAACTCTACGTAGGGATTAAGTTTGCTGGCGGCACCAAATGATTGCTGATTGACTTCAAATCTGTTCGAAGGTTTGAACTTGATCAGGCAGAAAAACTATGTCGCGGACGCTCCATTAATTAATAATATGATTGATGGTTTTTTGGGTAGGCTTTTTTATTTGGTTGTTCGATGCGTATGAGGTGAATGAGTGGTCAGCATATATGAAGAGCTAGACGATGGCGCAGAACAATTTGATGAGAATGAGCAAAGGGAGGCTTATCTGGGATTTTTCAAAAACTCATTTCCTTTTTTATTATGTCCTGCTCTTTTTCGGCGGAACGATGACCTTCCAAATCTAAATTGGGTAAAGGTTAAATATAGCGACCATGCTGGGCATGTTTTTCCTGATCAACAGGGTGTTTACATGTTTATGGTTAGCGTTGATAGTCAAAAGCTGCCCTCAAACTCTTACGTCATGTATGTTGGGAAGGCAGGCGATACAGATTCATCTAATACAATATCCAAAAGATTTAGTGATTATGTCAATGTTTCTGGATACAAAAAAAGACCAAAAGTTAAAAAGCTATTAAAATATTTTTCGGAACATCTTTTTTATTACTATTCAGTTTTGCCAGATGGTGCTGCCACTTCAGTAGTGGAGCAGGCGCTAGCTGATATTTTTGTTCCCCCTTGTTGTGTGATGGATTTCTCAGGCGAAGTTCGGAGCTTGTTGCGTGGAGTACGAATTATATGAGTAAGCGCTTGGTTTTGCCGTGTCTGCGTGGATATTTAGGCACATGGGTTACTTATAGCTGCATGATGAGGCTCTCGGATGCGGCTGATCTTATTGGGTTTGCTCACGAACTTCATCAGATTGGTAAGCTATCAGATAAAATTCAACGAGAATTGAATGACGATCGGGCTAAAGAAATATCTGATTATTTGATAAATAATGAAGATAGATTTTTCAATTCTTTGGTTGTGGCAATTTATGACGGCGATCCAAATTGGCACGAAGTGGAAAGTATACGCCCTAACAATGAAGAGGCATCTTCTCTGGAAATTCCTGATTACGCTGAAAATTGTTTGGGCTTTTTATCAATAACTAGAGATGAAAAGCTTTTTGCACTGGACGGGCAGCATCGTTTGGCTGGGATTAAGTCTGCGGTGGATAGCAATGAGCTCATCGGCAATGATTTGATTAGCGTAATTATAGTTGCGCATTCGAATACTCCGGATGGAAAAGTTAGGTCGAGAAGGCTTTTTACCACTCTCAATAAAAAGGCAAAGCTTGTTAGTAAAGACGCGATTATCGCATTGGATGAAGATGATATTTCTGCCCGTGTGACTAGGGCATTGATTGAATCGGATGAATACCCTTGGTTTAGCGAAAATAATGTTTCCTTTAGCTCCGGGCCAGTGAGGGATAGTGCGAGTATAACTTCAATTGTCAATATATATGATAACGTCCAGAAAATAGTCGCCTACAAGCTTGGTGTCAAGGTTTCAGAATTGGATCGGTACCGCTTCAAGGGCAATGAGCATGTCCTGACGCTGGTAGTGGATTTCTTCAGGTATACGTTCAAGCACTGTCTTGAATTGAGCAAAGTGTTAGATTATAAGGCGTCAGTCTCTGATTACAGAGGAGGCGATAATGGTGGTCATCTTTTATTCAGGCCAGTGGGATGGGATTTATACACTGATATTGTAATCAGAGGATTAGGGTTCGGCAGCATAGAAATGGGAGAAATGATTAAAGCGGTTCTTGCGAAAGATTTGTATCTTGGTGGCTCGGTGTTGGCAAATAAAATTTGGTCACCTAAGCAAAAAAGAATACTTAAATTGAGTTCTAAAAATCAGAAAATTATAACGCGAGAACTCCTTGCATAGGAAAATTTCCAGCGAAGCGGCATCTGCAGTAGTGCCCTAGAGTTGTCAGTCTTCACGGTGAGAAAAACGAGTAATTTAGTGAGCTAGCCTGAAGGTCAAGGCTATTTTACCAATCGTAAGTCCCCAGTGCGGCCGGGAAGACTCGGAGAAAGGAATAATAGGCTGAAGGAGGAGAAACGGCCAGGTCAGGCTGAGATCATCTGGGCACGAAACGTCCTTGTCTTCACTCTCGTCTATCGATCTCACTTGCCAGATGTGAGACTATGCTACTAATTTTGCTGGCACTGTGCCATTTTCTGAAAGGCGCAAGCTCCTATGGCACGAGTGCGTATAGATGACGGGTTTGGCTCGGAATACTGGCTGCCTTAAACCTGCGTTGGAGCGCCAACCCGCATACCGGTGACAACGGGGCGCTGGTGCACGAGGGCCTGACCATGCAGGGTGGCAAGCCTATTGTCGAGCCCTGTCTGGCCTGCCTGGCGTGATGGGCTCAGTCTGTTTGAAACCATGCGGCGGGATGCTGGCCTGTTGAAGGAAGCTGGCTGGTGATTAAATGGCGCGTTTGGCTTTACCCACGATTTGTCGGTAGACATGTTGAAAGGCATGGGAGAATGGCAGCTTGCGGTATACCAGGGATGGCACTCCGAATGTGCTGCGGCAACCGTCGCACACCACCGCGCCACCTTAACAACCACCCAGTTTGAATAGGGCTGCCCCGCACTATAGTAGGCGGCTACGGAGTGCTGTGCATGAACGAGTTGGAGCAGGGCCTTCCGGACATCGCCTTAGGGCGGGATTGTGTTCGCTTTGATGGAACGGATGCGGAGATTGAGCATTAGTACGCGAGCGGCGAGCCAACCACATTATGGCAAATGGATTATCGTAGCTATACGAAAAAAGTCTGTTGATACGGACTTCTGGATGCATTGAAAAAGGAATTCGATCTGTATGTTTGAAGACATCGATCTTCCGCTGTCAATTAATACGTCTTCCGAAGATCCTAACGCGGTTTTCTTCGACCCGGTTCTAAAGAGAGCAGTCACCTACGACGTAGGTGTGGGGTATTTTACCTCCGGCTGGATTGCGGATACCGCTCAGGGTATCTCGCAGTTCGCCTGGTCCCGGGGTAAAGCTCGATGGATTGTCGGCCACGAGTTGCAGGAGAAGGACCTAGACTGCATCGTGAATTCGAAAGCCATGGCGGATAAGGAGTTTCAGGCCAAACGGATTTTTGAGGAAGAGGTGGATCAGGTGTTCTCGGCGCTCAAAGAGGACGCCCGTCTAGCGCTGGCTTGGCTAATCAGGGATGGCATTGTCGAGTTGAAAGTGGCAGTGCCCACCAATAAGCTGAGTGGGATTTACCATGCGAAAAATGGCATTTTTTCGGACGAGGCGGGCAACGATATCGCCTTCAGCGGTTCGTACAATTTGACCTCCAGAGCGTCGTCCAACTGGGAAACCATTGACATTTATCGGTCGTGGACCAGTGAGGAAGGTCGCCAGCGGTGCGAAAAGAAGAAGCACGAATTCGAGAGCACCTGGCAAGGTAGAGACCCCAATCTCCTGATTTTTACACCCACATCCACGACGCTGGATAAAATCAAAGCTTATGCCACTACGGGCTCTCGCCCATACAGCTTACCATCTGGCCGCCCGGCCGTCCCCCAAGCCATTCAAAATGATGAGGGGAAGATCCGGGGATACCAGGAAAAAGCCATCAAAGCCTGGTTTGCTCAGAATGGGCAAGGGCTGTTCTGTATGGCCACCGGGGCCGGCAAAACCATCACCGCCCTGACCGCGGCCACCCGGCTATTGGACTACTTCCGCACTCAACAAGCCAAGCTCGTCATCATTATCACCGTCCCCTACTTGCACTTGGGGGAGCAGTGGGCGGACGAAGCGGCGTTCTTTGGCTACGACGCGATTAAATGCTACGGGGGCAAAGACAAGTGGTTGGGTACGCTACAGTCCGCCTACAATCAGCTGCTGTCCGGGGACGGTGACCATATGGTGGCCATTGCGGTCAATGATACTTTCAAGAACAGCCAGTTCCAGTCGTTCCTTGATGGTGTCCGGACCAACTTGTTGTTGGTGTCGGACGAGGTGCATAACATGGGCGCTGAGAACATTGCCCAGAAGCTACCCCAACAGGCGCGATTCCGAATTGGATTGTCGGCCACCCCCATTCGCCACAACGACCCCTTTGGCACCAAGGCCATCTTTGACTACTTCGGTGAGCCGGTCATTGAGTTTGACATCAAGGACGCCATCGACGCTGGCTTTCTGTGCAAGTACAACTATTACCCGATCGTCTGTGAGTTGGATCCGGAGGAGCTGGACGAATACATCCGATTGAGCAAAAAGATAGCCCGGCTCATGGCCATGGGGGATAAAGACGATATTTCCACCAGCGTAAAGCTCGAGCTCATCAAGCGCGCCAAACTCACCGGCAGCAGTGCGGGCAAAAAACGCAAACTGAAACAACTGCTGAGCGACAGTCAGGACCGACAACACACCTTGATCTATTCCAGTGAGGCCATAAACGACGGCAAACGGGATATCGACCGGATTGTTCAGATTGCCGGGAGGGACTGCCAATGGCGCGTGGCCAAGTTCACGGCCGAAGAAAGCAAAGAACAACGCGCAGAGATTTTGGGCAGCTTTAGGGCCGGCGACATCGACGCCATTGTTGCCATTAGGTGCCTCGATGAGGGGGTCGACATCCCGCAAACGAAAACCGCTTACATCTTGGCGTCCTCGACCAACCCCCGTCAGTTCATTCAACGACGGGGACGGGTTCTGCGTCAGTACGATGGTAAGGGCCATGCTTCCATCTATGACTTTATCGCGATTCCTCCCCTGGACAAGTTGGGAGAGGATGAAGAAACGTTCAATATCGAAAAGAGCATGGTTGAGCGTGAGCTTGATCGAATTAATGAGTTTGCCGAGATTTCCGAAAACTACGGACACACCCTTTCCACCTTACGCGACATCCGAAAAAAACTAAAACTGTTAGGTGCTTAATATGAAGAAGCCCAATGAGGTCATCGAAGCTGCTTCTCCGGAAGTCCGGTCGGTCATCAATCAAGTCCTGAAAATTCATCAAGAAGGCAAGCATTATAGAGATCTTCCAGGGGATATGGAGCGGGACTTCTGCGAACGCATCATCAAGGTGATTAAGGACGAAGTGAAGGGATGAAATTAAAAAAACAAACCATTAGGAACTTCCGGCAGTTCTATGGCGAAGTGTCGATCAGTTTTTCAACCGATGATAAGGCCAGCGTCACGGTCATCCACGGAGAAAACGGTGCCGGTAAAACGTCCCTGTTGAACGCCTTTAAATGGGTGCTCTACGGAACTACCGACTTCGATACCAACAACGAAAACATCCTCAGTGAAAAGGCCATTGCCGAAGCGGCCCAGGACAGCACGATCGTCATGTCGGTGACGTTGGAATTTGATGATGACGGCGTCGCCTACACCGCGCACCGGGAGCAAAAGTTTGCCAAGGGCACGGGCTTGCACGCGGAGTCCTTGGGCCCCTCTGTACCGTTACTCACTTGGATTAATTCTGCAGGCCTGTCCGGCCGTTCGTCGAACCCGGGCAGCCAGCTGAATCAAATCTTGCCGGAAGACATGCACGGCTATTTCTTCTTTAACGGGGAACGCATCGAAAAGTTAGCCTACAACAGTGCCTCCACTCAGGTACGAGAGGCCATTAAGTGCCTGATGGGCATGAATATTCTGGAACGTGCCGAAAAGCAGCTAAAAGGTTCGGTGATCCGGCATTTTAACAAAGAAGCTAAAGAGAGTTCTTCTGGCAATATGACGGTGCTGTTGGAAGAACAATCGAAGTTGACGGATCAAATCCAGCAAAAAGAAGACGAGATCCAAGGCTGGAAAAGCACTCGGAGTGAAATTGATCTAGAGATCGAAGCCATCGATAAACGGTTGCAGTCGATTGAGGCGATCGCTGAAAAGCAAAAGCGGCGAAAGGTGCTTGAGGAGCAGCTCGAGCAAATCAAAATAGATAAAGGTGACGCCTCGGCTGCGCTCAACAAAAACATCACAGAACGGGGATTCCTGGCGTTTATTGAATCGCAAATTACCGTGGTAAAACAGTATCTGGATGAAATTCGGATCCGTGGGGAAATGCCCAGCAAGATAAAAGCCACCTTCATCGATGATTTGATCGTTCTGGGTAAGTGCATCTGCGGGCAGCCCTTGGAGCCGGGAAGTGACTGTGTGAATACCCTGGAGTCCTACAAAACTACCCTCAAGGATAATGGCGTTGAAGAGCAGTTCATGGCGCTGTTCGGTGTCATGTCCCATTTGCAGTCCGAACGTAAAGCGTTGTTCGCCAACATCAATGAGTCGATGACTAAATTGACCGAGCTGGCCGACCGGCGAAAGAGTTTTATGGGTCAAATTGATGAGTTGGGCGAAAAGATTAAAGGTGTTGAGGATTCCGCCGATTTGGAGGAGCGACGGGCGGGATTAAAGGTGAATAGCCAAGAACTCAACGCCAACTGCGCCATCGGCGAGCACATGAAATCTGCTTGGGAAGACCAGCTCAAAGAAAAAGAAAAGGAGATTGAAAAAGAACTCGCCAATTCCAATCAGGCGGATTTGAGTCAGCGCAGAAAACAGCTGGCTAAGGAAGTGGCAGGGACCATTGGCGAATTACACCAAGCAATGGCACACCAGGTTCGCTCAGATTTGTCGAAAAAAGTCGATGACACCTTCCGGAAAATCATGAGGAAAGATTATTGGGCGGAGATCGATGAGGACTTTACGCTCAAAATCTTTAAGAATATCGAAGGGCACGGTAAACAGCCAGTGTGGGAGAAATCCACCGGTGAGAACCAGGTTACAAGCCTTTGTTTTATTAGCAGCATCGTTAACAGCGCAAAAGAGCGGGCCAGTAAATCGGGTGTGTTTCAAAAGGGCGGCATCTATCCTATCGTGATGGACTCTCCGTTTGGTGCGTTGGACCCTGAGTATCGCCAAAAAGTGGCGACCTTCATTCCGGCACTGGCCGATCAGGTAATCGTCATGGTGTCGAAATCTCAGTGGCGCGGCGAGGTGGAAAGCGAGTTATCCAAACGCCTGGGTAAGCAATACACGCTCAAATACCATAAGCCTGACCAAGGCAGTGATGAGAAGTTCGAGTACACAAAGTTGGAGGAAGGGTTCCATGGTTGATCGCGTCCGGAAACCAGCTAAACACACCGACACCTTAAGCTATCTGAAGGATCACGTGGGTGTCTTCGCCTCCTTTAAGGACATCATGGTGTTTGCCGCGGCCCTGGGCTTTTCCAGAAAGAAGTCGGTGGCGTTCGATAAGTCCAGCGAGCCCATCCCCTTGTCGGTGTTTCGTGGGGAGTACGACGAAGCCTTTATGAACGTGCTTGCCCTGTTCGAGCATCAGGATTCCGGTTATCTGGAGCCCCAGGGCGACAAATTTGACACCAAGATCAAGCTCTTCGAAGAATACGCCTGCGGCGGTTTGGATATCATCAAAAGCACTATCATCGACCCGGGGCTGGATGCCCAAAGTGCCATCATCAGCCTGATTCTCGATGAGCAGGCCGAGCACACGATCATAGATGATATTACCGCGCTGGGTGCCTAAAGTCCGGCATCGGTATGGAGGCAAGGACGCCTCCGGCTCCAAAACTGCAGAGTGCAGTGCGGCTTGCCGGTGGCGTGGGAGTGACGTAGGGAAAAAGTTTCAAAAGATTTGGCTGGCCGAAGTGAAACTCAATGGTTGAACACGATAGTCAGAAAATCAGAATCATAAATTATATTTAGAAAGCACCCATTAGAATGCAGTCTTAATGTTTTTCAATTTAGCTTAACGCCATATAGACCCGTAAACGGTTGAGCCCACCTTTGAAGGTGGGCTCTTTTTATTTACTTGCTATCAGCAAGGCTACGTCTTTCAGGGAGCGTACATGCCCCATTTTATGCAATCCTACCTCAATGAGAGACGCGACATGCTTGACGGGATCCCACTCTAGAGCACTCTGAAGCGTGAACTGCCTAAGCAGTGCTTCGTAGATATCCAAGTGCTCGCCAAATAGAGTTGGGGCGTTGAATTCCTGGCCATCCAGGTCTGACACACTGGCATTGCCAAGCCCATTCTCGTCAGCGAGTGCAAGCGCGATCGCAAATCTACTCAAAATATTGGGCGTCAGACCTGTCTTCGATTTTAGGAACTTCAGCTTCGCAGTGGATGAGGCAGATATTTTAAATTTGTGCGGAAATACGTTCATGCGTTTTGTGCCCACCGCCAGAAATAGCCTTCCTCTGCTTGAGTGGACCGAGTTTCTGGGTTGTATACCAGATGATAAGAGTGCGAAATACTTCCCTGTAGGCCTTCATAGAAGGCGTAATCAATTTCCGTATCCGTCGAGAGAATGATGACTTGGTGACTTGTTTTAGGGAAATAATTTTCCACGAGTTTTTTCCGATGAACCGAGTCCAGTCGACCTAGTGGTGTGTCGATCACAACTGGCAGGCTTCGCCCTGAAGTGCGGGCCAGCGCTTCCAAGATAGAGATCGCAAAGATTTGCTTCTCGCCGGCTGACAGCTCTTCTTTACGAAGTATTACGCCTTCATCGTCGATCAGTACGACCTCGAAGGTGTTCGGATCGATCTGAATACTGAGATTCCGATCCTCTTTGCGAGCCAGGCCATTGAATGAGGTGTAAAACTGCGACTCGAGCTCTTTGAGTTTTTCAATTCGAGCGCGAGTAGAGAACTCTTTCAATACATCTTTGGCATTCTGTGCAAGACCGGTCAGGCGCTCCTGCTCCTGGTACTCCGCTATTTCGGTGTAGAGATCGTCTAACTGGCGTGCAGCCACCGACAGACGTGCGAGGAGGGCCTTTGCCTCGTCAGCCATTACCGATTTCTGCTCCTCAAGAGCGGAAAGCCTTCCTTGTAGCTGCCCTTGTTCGTTAAACAGTGGGATCAGTACTTTTTCGTCGGGCGCTCTAGCGATATTTTCCCGGGCGGATTCGATCTGGCTATCGGTTTCCTGAAGCTTCATCACTAAGTCAGCAGCACGCTGTTGGAGCGAGCCAACATCGTTCTGTAGGCGATGAGTGATGCTGAATCGTTGAGTATCCGAGAGCTCGTGTACTGGAGCTTGTTGTTCAGCGCTGTTCGAGACCTCTGAGCCGAATGTCCTCAGAAAAATATCTTGAAGGGCAGGGAGCTGATCCTTTGTCATAGCGAAGGCAGATTCGACTTCTGCTAGAAAATTGCTCTGCTGACGTCGCAAGTATTCGGAGAGTACCTGTGCTTTTTCCGCGCGTTGCTCAGCGTCTATTTGCGCTAGCAGTTTCTCGTTGAGACTTTGAGTTATAGAGAAAGGTAGCAGGCCGCTGAGCATGTCATGCAGGGTTTGCTCTATAGCTTTTTTGTCGCTAACCAATGCATCGAGGTTGGCCGTTTCCTCTTGCCTGGAGGCGCTCCAGGCGCCACCGCGTGCATTGATGCTCGCTTCGATGTTGCCAAGGTTCTTGTTGGCCTCGACAGTATTCACGCGCATGAGGAGAAGCTTTTCGCGTACTTCTGCCAACTGCTCGTTCAGATCGTTATATGTCCGTTCTGCTTCAGCAATTTTTTGCTTGCGATCTGCAGAAGCCTTTTTGACCGAGCGCCCTCTAATCATAACGGAGAGGTCGGAGTGCAATCTATCGATGAGATCCAAGCCCAAGAGCTTGTTGATGGACTCACGCAAAGCATCTCCGGATGTTTCTTCGGCAAGGCTCGCGATTTTTTCACCGTCGAAGAAAAATAGCTCAGAAACGCCGATCGGGATCAGCTCGTTGAGAAAAGCTTGTGCCTGATCATAGGAAAGCTCGGTCAGGGGGTGTCCGTCCCTTGAAATGATCAGGCCTTCTTTTACCTTGCCAGCGTGATCAACAAACCAATCACGTGTCAGTTGATAGCTCGAAATAACGCCATATTGTGCATAGCGGAAGGTCAGCTCGACAGCTGCTCGCGTAGGCTTGGCGATGCTGTTGTGAGCTCTGTGTATGCATTCACGAAGATACTGATGGTACTCGGCAACTGTTGCGCCGGAGCCCAGTACGCCTTTACCGTACAAGGCAAGCTTCAGCGCACTCAGGATAGTTGTTTTGCCGCCGCCGTTTAGGCCGCCAAATAAAACGATAGGCGCGTTTTTGCCTCTTTTGATCTTAGGAACCAGGTCAAAGTCGTGGGCGCCGCTAAACACTCGGAAATCTAGTACTGAAAGGGAGTCAATAATCATTGCAGCAAGCCATCTATGTCGGCTTTCAGAGATTCGAAAGCGGTCTTATACGTATCGTTAACTGTAGGTATGGCGCGTCGTTCCATCGCTTCGTTCAATCCACCCCAGTCTTGCTCCAGGACTTTCTGCAGCTCGTCCAGAATGCCTTTTCGGCGCGAGAGCCCTGAGAACGACAACTCTGTATCTATGAGCTTCATGATCAGAACTGCTGGTACGCCGCGCTCAGCCTCGAGTGCGTTGAGAATGGCGGCATCAGGTTCAGTAAACGCGCCGGCATCATTTTTGATCCATTCGACCGTATCTTCGGGGTAAACCTCACCGTAGATTTTAGGAAGTGAATCAATCCAGTCCGGTTCATTTGGATCCTTCAACCACTGCTGGCGGATCACTTGCAACTCATCACGACCGATCAGCTCAATCTCGCGATCCGTTTCACGAATGCCTTTCTCAATTTCCAAAAGTAGCTTCAGCCACTCACGGCGATATTTCATCCAATACGGACCAGGCACATGCTTGGTGGCGGCATTGGAGTCGTCATCGATAGCCCCTCTTGCGAAGGTCACTTTGCCCGTACGACGTTTATAATTACGATATTCAGTTTTATTTTCGGGCAGGGAGCTGGCGTGCAGTTGGTTACGGAACTGGAGTAGGGGTAGCATCCAGTCCTCTCCGCTGTCTACGAGTCCCTCGATCGCTTTGTCGTGTGTCACGACTGTGCAGGTCCAGCAGCCGAAACGCGAGTTGCCGCACGATGGTGTATTAGTGTCGATGACGAGCGGACATTCTCCAGCATTGGAGTCTTTGTAGAGCTCAAACAGTACTCGGTTAGAGCCGCCCCATGGCCTGGCAGCGCTCATGAGGTATTCCCAGACGTCATCCGCGTGCCACAGCTCAATAGGCATGTAGGTATAGGCATTGGGCAATGTCGTGTGTCGACCCAATGCAGAACCGTCGATTTTGTGGCGTGTGATTACCTGAGCACGAGTGGAGCTTTCTTCTCGTCTGGAGCCAAGCACAACCACGACTTCGCCGAAGCGAGCTACCTTGTCCTTGATGAACTCGCTCACTGGGTCAATTTTCATCCGCTCAGTACACCAGCGGAATGCTTTGGTTGGGGCAGGGTAGCCTTTACCCAAGAGGTTGGCCCAAAACGTCTCGCCGACTTTAGGAGTGACAGAGTGCGCTGTCATGGGGAGCTGATCTTGAATCGCCTGGGCGTTCACCGAATCAAGCACCTGGCGGATCATGTCGACGACTACAGGGGTTTCCACTCGAGTGTCGGAGGAAACCACGTACACATGCTTATGGCGTTCCTCAGGCGGCAACATCTTCAAGGCGTAGTATGTGAGCGAGAGAATCACGGTGGAGTCTTTACCGCCGCTGAACCCTACCACCCAAGGACGATTATCTGCCTTGTAAATGCTCTGAAGCTCGCGGACAGCGTCCGCTAAAGGTCTACCAGCAATGATCGCTTCTTGGACGAAGTCATCGTGTGATGGATAGAGAAATTGATCATTACTCATTTTTGAGGAAACCTGTTTTCTAACTCGCGTTCAACCGTGGACAGCGGGACACCAAGCTTCTTCTTGATGAGACTGGCGGTGAGTGCAACGTTCGTTGTGGCTTTGGAGATCCGGCCGTGAACCATGGCCCGGCCTTCCCATTCAGGATTGGCTCTGGACCAGTCGATGCTGCGCAGTTGGCTGATGTTTTTTTTCCACTCGGATTCTTTGCGGATAATCAGCTCAGCACCGACGAGTCCCATCGCTTGCAGCATCACGCCGTGGGCATGGATGTAGTTGTCACGTAGCTCAGACGTCGACAGCTCTTTGTTTTTGGCCCTTATCCAATCGGGCATCTGTAGAGATACCTCTTCCCAGAAAGATTTTGCGAGCTCTCTCTCGTTTTGCGCGATGAGATCACCTTTCCCTTTTTTCAAGAGGACACGGGACGCATTTTTGATGGCGCTGAGAGTAAAGAGCTTGGAACTGCGAGGGGAGAGACTGGACTTCTCCAGCTCAGTCATCCTAGAAAAGACGTCTACATTTTTTGCCAGATACCTGGCCAGATCAGAAATCTGATCGCGGTGGTCGTACAGGGTGCTGATTGAGTTGCTCGGCCGTACGGCATGCTTGTTGAGGTCGGCGAACATTTGCTGGCTGCGATTGAGCCCTTCATCAATAAAGAAAAGGACTGGGATGTTGTCGTGGCCAAGCTCTGGATTCTCACGAATTGCTTGCTCGATGGCTGCGCGGCGATGCTGGCCGTCGTTGATCAGGATCGGAGCTTCCATGGGGATTGTGAGCGTGCCGATGCTTTGCCCTAGGCCAGTGTCGGAAGCCGGGGTGAATTGGACAACGCCATCTACTGATGCCGTGATCGCTGATAGGGTGTAATCGTCGCGATTGTCGAGCAAATAGGCTGAGATCTCCGGCACTCTGGCGAGGTTTAATATGCGCTGCGCACGCAGATCAGCTGGCACATTTTCTTCGTTAAAAATGAATATTTTGGGCACAAGGCGCATGGGGCACATCGCAATGTAGCAAGGCCGGCCGGCCTGGATGCCCCTGACGCATGGGAAGGAGTGGACGTAAATATTCATGGCTAAGAACGTTTTTTTACTATGAGTACGTCATTTTGCATATTTTTAACGTACAGGCAAGGCCGCCCTGACCTTTGGTGATTCCCTTCTTGTGATCTGGCGTATTCGTACGCACGTTTTCGTTCGGTCGCTCCGACCTCTAGGAGCGCAGTGTTTGAGGTGAGGCGCGTCATAAGAGGTGATCCTAAGGCGTGTCGGTATTTCCGCTTTCTGACTTATTTCCGCCAGTGCTGAGCCTGGTCAGGGAAGGTTGCTGCAAAGGGGGGCGGGCTGGAGGTTCCAGGACAGGTGCCGCCTGCATGTGACTGAGGCATAATATCTGATGTCCTGGCTAGCTCAAATTTTTGAATTTCTTAGTAAAGTCCCTGAGGCTAAGGAAGATTGTGCTAGATTTCTCAGCTTGGCAGGGTTAAAAATGTTTGATTAGGATCTCTCTAACGATTCATTGATGCCCTAAATTAGATAAGTGCTAAAGAGAAGGAAGCGCTTCATGGTTTCTACTTGCGCATAAAAGTTTTTTTGTTTTCGGATTTAATTGGCGTTGGCTTCTGATTAATTTAGAGTTATATTTTTTTGCTGATCGCTAAGTGCCGGGTGATGACATGGCTGATGATTTTGAAGACTTGCAGGAAGAGCAAGAGTTCGATGTTGAACTTTTAGGTAATTTTGGTAGGTTTGTATCTTCAGGATCTTATCCTGTCGAGTACTTTATGGCTTCTATGCCTATGGCGCAAGCTTATAAGTACCTGAAGTTTGCGCGTGATGTTCAAATGGATGACATTAATTTTGACCTGCTCATGCAGCGCGATATTGATGAGAATCGGGTCGAAAAAGATATCATGCCTTACCTGCAACAGGATGAGGCAACTGCCGTTACGCGGCCATTGTTTTTTCCGCCATTGTTGGCGGCTATTGTCCCTGTAAAGGATGAAAAAATACAAGAGTACTATGGGGTACGAACAAAGATAACTCCAAGAGCTAACTTTGCGGGTGTTTCGTGGGCTGGGCATTTTCAGATTTATGGTAAGTTGACCTCCAGCTCTGATGGTCTCGCTCTCCAGTCTGATCAGGGAGGGGAGAAAATTAAGTCAAAGCAGGCGATACTTAATCTGAGGACATCTGAGCTTGATCCTCACGGCGTCATGCTAATCGTAATTGATGGTCAGCATAGATTGAGGGCTCTCAAGCGACTATGGCAAGAGCATCGCGATAAAGTTAGAGATTTGGTTGTTCCGGTTTGCGTGATGTATGCTCCAAATTCTCACAGTGATAACGCTGATAAGCGAAATATTCCTTCTGTGCCAAGGGTATTCCGAAATTTATTTGTGGATGTTAACTCGACAATGACCGTAGTTGGTGGTCATTTTAATATCCTGCTTTCAGACAAGAATGTTGGGGATATGACATGTCGAGTGTTCTGCGATGAAGTGCTAACCAGATATGGTAAGGAAGGGTTGGCTTGCGTTGAGTGGAATACAAGGACTCGAAGCCAGTCGTATAATGTGACTAAGGTTCATTCTCTTACCAGTATAGGGGTGCTGCAGCGAGGTCTTGAGGAGAACTTTAAACCGGATATGGTGGTTTCCTATATCTTGGGTATCACTGATGCTGCTGAAGATCTTTTCCCAGTAGGTGCTGATAAAGATGATTACTTTCCTAAGGTTAAGTGGGATAAATTTTCTTATGCTCAGTCAAATGCTCTAAAGCATAGGATAAAAGATCATCTGGCGCCTCTATTGGTCGAGTTGTACTTCGAGTCGGTGCCGTTTAAGGCCTTGCATGGTCACTTTATCAATGAAATAGATAGGCTCAAGGCTGATATTCCGAAGGGTGGCCGATCAGCAATCTCTGCGCAAGCTATTTTGCAATCGATTTTGGAATACAAGCCTTTTGACGATAAAGACTCTGATTTTAAAAAGCGATGGTTGGTTTTTGAGGAATCAATTGAGGCGAAGCGCGCCGGTAGCACTTACGGTGTAGTTAGATATGCTCTGTTTCAAAGAGCATTCTTTAATGTTGCGGGTGTCTTTGTTAGAGTTGGCATCGAGTATGCTGTGCCACCTGTTGTGGCGTTTAAGACCGCAGTATCGATGCTGAATGTTATTTTCCAAAAAAACAGTGACGTATTCAGTACTGAGAAAACTTATCTGCAATATACAGTCTTTGAACACAAGCGCATCCGTACACGTGACGAGACTAAAGCTGCATTGAGGGACTTGATGCTAGCCCATCTGTTGAGGGCAGATGTCCGGGCAGAGGTTTTGAAGGGATTCTCACAGCCACCTGGTTCTCCGCTAGATACATTTTTGAATGATCAAGGATTTTCTGCCGCAGGGCAGTTTTTAGGGCGCTACCGAGAAGAGCGGGCTAAATCATTCAAAAAAGGGTATGAGCTTGACTACTCATTGACTAATGAGGAACGAGAGGATCTCCGCCTGAAAGAGCTCGAGCAACGAGCAATGGAGCGAGATGTCAAAGAGAATCGACGCGACGAGGGCGGCTTAGTGCGGCGCTTTGATATTGAGGTGGCTCGTTATATTGACGGCTATTTCGTTGAGGCGAAGAGAGACCTACGGTCATCTCTAGGTATAACTGGAGATCTTTTGGAGAGAAATACCTCTGACGAAATTTCAGACGCGGATGAGATCTGATTGAAACTTCTAGATTTGGCAGAGTTCCAGGATCTGGAATATCTACAAATGTTAGTTGCGGAGAAGCTAGAAACAAACGATTACACCGGATCTGTAATCGTTTGCCCTCGTGATCACTCTTTAGTGATCCCGGGGGTTCGTCCAACTGACATGATTACACTGAAGATAGCCTTCAAAGGACAGCTTCAACGTTTTTTTCTCGCTATGCTGCATGCATATCAAGAGCTGGGTCTTTACTCGGCTCCCATTTGTTTCGCTGAATCTGAGTCCGGTCAGAAGATTGACGATGATCTGGATTGGAGGGTGTTGTCACTTCTTGCTCAAATTTTGCGTATTGTCGAGATGAGTCGTATCAGAAATCTGGATTTTGTAGATCTAACCAGCCTCCTTGCCGATAGTAGGTTGTCTGATATAGGCGAGTTAGGTCTCGCTTTTCAGATGGAAGTTAAAAAGACTTATTCTCCTTATGTTTATTATTATAATAATGTTATGGGTGGAGGCGTCTGGAGCTCTGGGCAACTGAGATCTGCGGGTATAGCAAGCTCTATCGGTACGCGTTGGCGCTTTCTGTTAGAGGATAACCAGTGGCAGCCGTTGTGTGGTTCGGATGTATTAAGAAGGCGGCTTGATAGAATTGCCTTGTTATTATCTAGATGTTACATGAGTGCTGCACGTAGGCACTTTGATTATACTAGTGTTTTTTGGCCGTTTTTGTTGGTTGCTTCTGCTGGTTGGTTCTTTAGGATGGCTATAAATCTTCGCTCGCCTACAAATGCTTCGTCTAGCACATTGTGTCTGACGAGAGCTTTTGAGTTATCTTTGCAAGCCCAAGCTCTGCATTGCAAGGCTGCCGTATTTGATGAGCATGGTGAGATTTATTTTAATAGTTCAAAGCTCGAGGGGTGTGGAAAGATTATAAGCCTGGTGGAAAATCGGTCTATCAAGACAAATATTTCCATTGAAAGAGTTAAGGATTGGGTTGTTGAAGCGCGTACACTTCTCTCTATTAGAAATCATTCTCGACTAGCTCACGGGGTCGATGATATTGATCAAGATGGGTATGCGGATTTGTTAAAGTTCTCAAAAAAGTTAATTTGCGAGCTTTTGGAGCCAGGGCTGTATCAAGAGTTTTTTGATACATATACTGAACTGGTCTTGCCACCCTTTTATACGCAATTCAAAACTGGGGTTGGTAAGCTGCTTTCAGACTATGTAGACTGATTTTTTTAGGCTTCTTTAATTCTAAAGTTCTGCTGCGGTTCAGTCAGCGCGGTTTCTAACTCAGGATTTACTGGTGTTTCTACTCGGCGCTCTGAGTGTCGTTGCTGCGCATGGGGGTAAGGTTGGTCGGCTTTTCTTACATTCTGTGATTTAGACTGTTTCTGATATTAACGATAAACATAGGCCGATGTCTGGCCCTACGCCACCAGCCAGTCTAGGACTTGGCAGCGGTCGTTTACGACTTCAGCCCCAGCCGAGCCGGAGAACACCCCCGCAACTTCCTGCGAAACTGGAAGGGCAAGCTGGTATGCGATGATTTTGGCGGCTATAAAGCTAGCTTTGAACTCGGTGTCACCGAGAACTGACTATTTTTCGAGTTTAAGAAAGGGGTTATCGGAAGGCATGGACCCAGATTCGAAAAATAGTCCTGAGTGTTCTAGAATATAGCCTTTGAGTTTTGCCTTCTTCCTGGGGCCTTCGACCTGACACAGCCAGATATTCAAACCATCGTCCCGCTTTTTGTGGATCTTCAGCCTCTCAAACTGTTTCTGCACCCATCGCCATTCTTCACCTTCGTGATCGGCACCCATTGAGATGCCCGGAAACTCCTGAGCATAGCGCTGAAAAATGCCAGGCGTGACCAGAAATACGTTTCCACTCACCGTGTGCACCTTGGCCTTGCTGTCATTGACGATCAGCTTATGACTCAGAATGCCTTCCTTGACCCAATTCAAGAATGCCTGGCCAGGGTTGTCCGAAGTTGGATGTGAAATTCCGAGAGCGCTTTCTGACGGTTCTTCGCGAGCCTCAGGTTCTGCCGAGTCGAACATATCCAGTAGCGTTCCGAGATAGTCGGCATCCTCTAGCGCCGTGGGATCCGGCTGCGGTTGGCTTTGACCTGATCGTGCAGTGACTGTCTCGGGCGCTGGTGTTGGTATCTGGGTGTCAGTTGAGTGGTCATGGGCTGCAATGCTAACCGTTCCGCTGAAAGCCTCGGGCCGGTCTTCGCTCCCCCAAATCAACGCCGGTTGAAGGCGCAGAAAGGTGAAACTCTGCTGCCAATTTCCCTGTGCCACAAGCGCGGTCCAGATGGCTTTACCTTCCGGGGTGGACTCGACCAGCCCATGCGATTGCAGCTCATCGAACACCGCGAGGTTGGACGAGGGAATGCCCTCAATCGATTGCGACAGCAGATAGGCTCGCAGCTTGTCTGTGACCGTCTTGCTGACCAGCCAGAGCGCGTCCTGGGTCAGCCATCCCGCGGCACCCGGCTGGTTGAGTTTCAGTTCGTGCTGAACCAGATGACGCAGTCCGCTGATCAAGTGATGTTGCAGCGAATGAATCGGTGCTTGCAGTGCCTTGCTCGGGTTACCACCGATGTTCTGCGCGGTGGAAACACGGTCTGCCTGCATTACCAGCTCACCGAGCACGCCGGCACGTTCATACTGACCTGCTAGGACATACAGTAGGTTGGCCCAGAGTGATGGAAATCCACTGAGCCAGTCGAGGATTGAGCGGTCGAGAATCTGGGTGTAGAGCAAGCCCGCGGCTGCGCCGTGCAGGTGGTAGTCACGATCCTTGAAGTAGCGAAAACGGTAAGGCTGATCCAGCGGGCCCTGCCAAGGATGCCAGACACGGCCATCCTGGCGTTCGACCAGCAGGTCCACGGCGATCTTGCCGATGTCATGGAGCAATGCACCATAGGCGATGCCAGCGGACCAAGCGTCGGTCTGGGCTGCTTGGTCTTCGGGTGCGGCGCCGGTGGGAAGCAGATACGACTGACGCAATTTCAAACTACAAGCGACCAGTTCCAACCCATGGTCTAGCATGCCGCCAAGATAAGCATGGTGGTGCGTCTCGCTGGCTGGAAGCTGCTGGACCAGCTCGGCGTAGCGATGGATCGGATTTAAATAGAGCTGGCTGAATTGCGGATGGGAGAGGGCGGTGTACTGCCAAATGCGATCAAGCAACTGGCGGCGATGCTCGGCTGCTAACAAGCTTTGGGACGATTTGATGAGCAGGTACCCATTGGCGACGTTTACGGTTGGTGGCGGAGGAGGCTTTTGGCTTTTGTGCCGAAACAGACTGAGCATCATGGTCCTCCTGGGAACTGGCAGAGTCAGTGGCCTTTTAGCCTTTTCGGATAGGGCTCTTACCCTTGACTCCCCATTCCCTTCCAACCCTTACCGGTCCTTTTGACGCGTTTCCCTTTGTGCGGCAATCGGAATATCGATTTGTCCTGGTGCCGTTTTGTTGGATGCGTGTGCTGGTGCGAAAAAGGCAAGTGTCGGTACACTGCGGTGCGAATTTTATCGGGTCTTGCCATGAACCTCACTGACGCCACGCTCATACTGCTGCTCGCGGCACGTATCCATGGAACAGACGAAGCCGTCAGGGCCTCGGCGAAGAGCGTGGTCAAGAAGCTACCACGCAGCAAACGTGATCTGATCTACAAGGTGATCGACAGCCGAAGTCCACTCGAGCTGGTGGATTACCTGGCGGAGAACCTGGATACGTAACGGCGTTCTGCGGTTATGGAAGTACCTCCCGTTCTCTGCGTCAGAACTCCACGGTGCTGGGATTTTCTCTGGGAACAGAAAAAGGGTCCAACTCGTGTTGGACCCTGTGAAGCGCTTGCAGCAGTGAGGTAACGATCAAGCTCCATCGTTCATGCATCGCGAGTTATCCATTACCATCTGCTTCTGTTGCTGCTCCAGGTTGAGCACATACTCCGAAGCGCATCGTGCCTGGCCACTGGCGCGGAAGATGGCGCGGTTGTCAGCCTTGAGCAGGCCGAGCCAGGAATCGATGTAGCCCTCGTGCCGAAGCTCTCCCTGTATACCGGCGTAGGCACATAAAAAAGCGGCACCCATTTCGGCGATCAACTCTTCAAATGCATAGTCTGGCGAGCCGAATGGGCAAGGTGAGGTCACGCCTTCGCGCTTCAATCGAGAGTGGTGTCCGGTCCAGTGCGTCAGCTCGTGAAGTGTGGCGTAGTATCCACCTTGATCGTGGAATTGCGATTTTGTCGGCAGTTGGATGAGATCCCTGATCGGGTGGTAAAAGGCTTCGTCGGCAAATCGATGAATGATATTTGCGCCCGAACTTAGCAACAAACTTTCCGCAGCAGCGTTGGGGAATACGGGATCGCTCGGTTCCGTCTCGAGCACGGTTTCATTAAGCGTTTCGAGCCCTTCCGTTTGCTCGATGTTGAACAGAAAATGCGTCCTGAGAATGCCAAAGTGAGCGACTTTTGGTTGACCGTTTTCATCGAGTACGGGTTGGCCTGCTTCGGTTTGTTTCTCGCGCTCCATCGGCTTGTAGAGCACTGCCAGGGTGCTGTGCTCACCCTTACGAATGTGCCCGCCGGCTTTTTTGGCTTGATTGAAGGTCAGCCAGCGATCTTGAGTAAACCCCTGCAACCTGGCCTCGGCCCAGAGCAACGGTAAATTGATGCCCGAATAGGGACGCTGCGTGACGGCGTTGATGGGATAGGGTTGGTGATGACCGACGTCAGTTGAGCCACTTGAGGACCAGGGTTTGATCCAGGGCGCTACGCCTTGGTCCAACGCGGTAACGATCTTGTCAGTCACGTCTTGGTAGATATTGCGCATGGCATTTTCCTCGTAGAAAACGGAGGAACGCCTTTCCCGTCGGGGAGGGTTCCCCGGTGGGTGTTGGTTGGATTGGTGCAGGACTGCGTATAGCCTGAGTTGGATCAGTGGCCGTGTATGGCCGTTTGCGTTTAGCGTTGCTGCTCTTCCGCAAGCGCTATCAGTAAGGCGTTAGGCTGGTCTGATGCCTGAAGTAGGCTGAGGCTCAGTCGCAGCAATGGTTTATGTTCTGCATCACTCGCTGAGACGAACTTGGCTACCTCAAACACCACGTAGGGTGCGTTTGGATCGGCCAGGTGTGCTTTGAAGGCTGCGCGTACGATGTTGCTCAGCCTATCGAGCTGCAGTTTTTCAGAATAATTTGAACCATCGAGCAGTACTGCGTGTTGCCACGCGTCTGGAGTGAACACAACGGGCAAGTGCAGAGTGTTCAGTGCTTCGCTTGTGAGTGAGTCGGACATGGGGTGCCTCCGTTGATAGCGCGAAGAAACCTGTCCCATAGGGGAAAGAATTTCCCGCGGTGGGTTGAAGAAAAACAAGAGGGGTTAGGACGAGCCGGGCTCGAAAGACGCTCGGGAGAGCAGTAGGCGTTCATCACCGTGAAGCGTGACCGTGCGAGCCACCGAACGCTAATCGCACTTGGGGGGAACCATCACCGGAGTGACGTAGCCTCAAAGGCTCTGGCTACCTGGGAAGGTGCTGTCGATAACAGCGATCCGTATCCTCTATGTAGCTGGATGATTGGGATGGGTCAACGGCCTTAGAGGCGCTGTTGTACGAGGTGCGTCTTCTGTCTTCCAGTGAAGAGTTTTCGACCGAATAAGCTGATAAACGGTTAAGCATGGGCGTTTTTCAGTAGTAGTCTGTAATCTCGATTTCCACAGGAACACGCTCAGAAGAGGGCGCAACCATGCCGGCTCAGCAGCCACTTCCAATCTCCCGCGCACACCGCTGGGCATATGCATGCGGTATGTTCGCCAAACGTGGTTATCGCAGGTTGAAAGGGTTTGAGTCTCGTGTGGCCAAGCGTGCAGTGACGGCAGGTTTGCCTGCGGGTAATTTACTCGTTCGCGGGATCTTTCTGCTTGCCCAGGTGGCCCTGTTCGGTGCACTTCTTTTTGTTAGCTTTTGGTTGTTTCTGCTGGTGTGCACATTCGTCGCATTAGCGGCTATCTCAGTTCAAGATTCAGACACTCCAGATATTGATGATCTCGATGATCCAATTCACAGAGCGTCTTGGCCTGAGCGGTACGATAAATGGGGTTCACTGAAGTAACCTCCCTGGTTATTTTGAGCCCGATTTACCTGAAACTATTCTTGCTCCGCTCATCAACTGAGAGGTCCCGTTAGAACTCGCTGTCTGCGCAGCCTGGGTTCCCCGGCTGAGCATTCCTTCTACACCTGAACCTACGCTATACCCAGCCCAGCTCATTGCGGCTAGAAAGACCATCGGCAGTACGATGAACATCGCCCCCATCACATACTCAATCACCTGTGCCGTGACGGTTCCATCCATAAATCCGGATGTCGGCAGCGACAACAGCACCTGATTGGACGCCGAGACTTGGTTGTACAAGGTATCGAGCATGCTGGAGTCGACCCAGCGGGCTAACTCCCACCAGAAGGTCAGCATGTGCAGCGTGAACAGCGCGAACGTCACCGTCATGACGGTTTTCAATTGGTAGGTACTGACCAGCAGGATCAGCGGCAAACTGATGATGACGCCCATGATCAGGAAAGCCTGCACCATCGGCAGGGCGGCACGTAGTGCATTCATTGCCGGGAAGTTGCTGAAGGAGCCGAGGGCTAGCCCAGTGTTGGTCGCCAGGTTATTGAGCCCCTGATTGCTCGACCCACCGCGGGCACTGGAGCCATAATCCTGGTACACCTGTCCGGGCGACATGGACATCGCCTGTTGGCGCGGGCGGACCAGTTCGCGCAGGGTGGCATCCTCGATCTCGTTGCTTGAGCGACCAGTCAACCAGCCATTCAGCTGAGTCAGCAGCGAAGGGTCATCTTGCTCGATCAATCGTGCTCGCAACCCGATACCGCTGTCACTCCACCATTGTTTGCAAGTGGGGTAGCCCGCGCCATTCTCCAGCCGTGGCAAGGAAATATCGCGGGTTTCATCGTAGGGCCAACTGCCTCGCGGTGTCCGTGAGCGATCGGTGTCGTAGTAACCCGGGGTGTCGAGAAAATAGCTTGAGCCGATCCAGGACGCATCATGACTTTGCTGTTTGTCCAGCTGCGGACGATTGGTGAACAGCCGAGAGCGGGAGTAGCCGTAGCAGTCACGAGTGAAGTCGGCGATTTCCTGTAGCAAAACCTGGTTATCGATGCGCGAACTGTCGATCTCCATGCGGATCTGCCGGATATCCGGTGCGCAGGGGATGGAGCCGGTTGCCGCCGCCGTCACCCCTTTGCTCAAGGCGTGCACCAGAAACCACCAAATTGGCACGTTGGCGGACCGTTCGCCGATGGTATTGAAGGTGATCCCCCAGGCGGTTTCTGCTGGCTTAGCCACACTGATACCGCAGCGCTGGCTCGCTGCATCATCGAACGTCATTGACGTGAGGCTCAATGGAAAGACCGGCGCGCAGCCGAACAAGACGACGATGTAGGCCAGCCACAGCCGGTTCTCTATCCGCGGTACAGAGAGCAAACCCTTGTTGCCTTCATCCGCGCCTTGCTGACGCGCCGACAACCACTCTTGCAAGATGATCGCGCCGAAGGGTGCGGCGAACAGTCCAGTGTCGGACAGGACGTTCCAGATACCGTTGTTGATGATCCATGCCAGGAGGGAGAGGTAAAACTCCAGGTAGCTGTTGGTGCTCATGAGCATGGTTCTTACCTCACAATCGAGTGAGCTCGACGCAGGTAAAGAGCAAGAGCCCTAATGTCCCGGCGCGCTTCACGCGCAATCGGTCCTGTGGTCGATTTCGGTAGCGCCTTAGCAGGTCCCACCAGAGTGCTAAGAGGACGCCGTAAAGCAGGGCACGCCACCACCGCAGGTAAGGCCGTATCGATTCCAAGGCTTGCTGCCAGATCTCGAAACTACCCAGCGCAGTGCGGCCGATCCAGGCAACCAGTGCGGCGATCAGGATCATCATTGCGGCAATCCCCAGACTCGAAAGCAAAGTTAGTAGCGGTGAGCGTTTCATGACTCACTTGCGCCTGGCGTCAGCGTCGTTGAGTCGGCCAGGTTCGGGGTCGCCTTGCTCGACGGTGCGCGACGCATCGGCACCTCCGGCATGTCGATCGAGCACGAGGCTGGCGCTATTGGTTGTGAGCATCTGCCGGACGTGCAACTCGGTTTGTAGCAGGCGTATCTCGCGCTCCAGTGTGTCGATGCTGTTCGTCAAGGCGGGTTGTGCCGGTTCGGCGGAAGCGATGTTCGGCTCGTGACTGCCCGCCAGCAGGGTGCGCAGTAGTAGCAACGCTTTGTCGAGCACACTGGACAAGGCCGTCTCACTGGCCAGGCGCCGCGCCAGGAGTTCCTGATCAGGATCGTCGCGCAGGGCTTCGATCACACCGCGGGTGACCGGCAGCATCGGGCTGGAGGCTTTCGCCAGGTTGTCTGGGGTAGGCGGTAGTGAACCCGACAGCAGCCCTTGCAGGGCCTGGAGGCGTTCGCTGTAGGCCTCCTGGATCAGCGGCGTCAACCCGCTGCCTGCGGTCGCACGCAGGGTTTCGCAGGTGTCGCAGGTCGCGACTTCGGTCTCGCCCAACACTCGAACGGCCCATTCGGATTCCTCTTGGGGTGAGGTCCATGCCTGGCAAATAGCGCCGCCCAGGCAATCACTGCTACTGATCGAGGTGCTGTCATCCACCGACCGGTTATGCAGCAGGTTGTAGCCCGCCCGCACCACATCGGAGGTTGCCCGGATGGGTGTTTGTCCGCTACCTCCAGCCTTCTGCCCGCCGACCCAGGACACTCCATTGTTACCGTTACGGGCCTCGGTGTTCTTCACTGCGGCCACCGCATCACCTCCGGTTTGTTCGAGGTTGCCCTGCATCTCCTGGTTCTTGGCCAATGCGCCCCAGCCGGCTTGACCGACCTTGTCCGCCATCTTCTCGGCCATCGCCTGGCAGGTCAGCTTGGAACGGTCGAAGTCGATTCTTCCTTGCATCACCCCGTTGCTCAACAACTCATAGAGGCCGGGATTGGCGCGCTGGATAATCAACGCCGGCAGCGACATCACCGCCTGGGTCGCGTTCTGCACGATGCTGCCCATGATCTGCTGGAAGCCTTCGGTAGCGCCGTTCAGCTGGTTTTGCAGGGTGTTGGTGAGGCTCATGTTTCCACACATCATGTTCGCTCGCCATGAAGCGCCGACACCGAGCCCGTTGGGGCGATAGAGCGAGCTCGGCGAGCCCGCTGCCGAGCCGCCACCGATGGTGTACATCACCCGGTCGTCCAGTACTTCGCCTTGAGTGCCTAGGCGGTAATCGTCCTCGGCTCCGTGGGCATGCGTGGTCACGGCGAGCAGTCCGCAGAGCAACAAAGTCATCGGGCTTAACCATGGTTCTGCAAGAAGCCGACTCATGCAGCACCACCTTCGAAGTTGATGCTGAACAGGAAGGTCTGTCCCTCACGCTTGCAGCAGCTATAAGGACGCCACAGCGACCAGGCGTAGCCGCCATCCGCGCTCTGCACCGGATCGCTGGGGAAGATGGCGCATGTGGGTTGAACCAAGGGGGAGAGCAATTGCCATTTGTGGGTCGAAGCGTCGTTTTCAACGATTGGGCCAGGCGGCCAATAACCATCGCGTGGTACGGGTGTGAGCGGGACATACACGTGCGGTAGCCCGTTGCGGGTCATGACGTCACCCGCGCGCTGCGCCATCACCGCAGCGGCTTTGAAGTCGTCGGGTTGCACCAAAAATCCTTGCCGGGGATAGACGTTGCCCCACATGTTTCCCGCGAGCTGACGACCGATCTCACGGACTCCCGGTAAGAGCGACTCGGGATAAAGGCTTTCCGGGATGCCATGACGCCAGGCCAGTGAGTCCAAAGTGCTCAGGTAGTAGGGCATGAACGCAGTGGCACCGCTGGCGCAGGCGTAGCCGGATTGCGAGGCAAGTTGCGTGGCGGCCCAGCCACCGGGATGCCCGATGCCATCAACGTTTTTGAAACGAGGCAGGTTGTCACGTCGCGTGTTTAGCGTGATCAGGTTACCACCGCCTTCCGCACCGCTGATGGGAGAGGAGAGTGCGGCCATCTCGGTCCAAGGATTGGCACCGGTGGTGGCATAGCTGGAGACCACCAGCTCAGGAATGAAATGACGAACTTTGGTTGAGGTTTTCACGGTGCAGCCGAAGGGTGTGCAGAGCAACCAAAAGCAGATGCCGACGACCTTGTATTCGAGGCAGTCCGGAGAGAGCACGGAGGCGGTAATGCTGCCAGTATCCAGCGCTACGCTTGGCCCCGATGCCAGCAGAATGCTCAGCACTAAAGGATGTAACTTCTGGGGCGAAATATGCGGGCAGGCAGCAGACATGATCCAGGCTCTGGGTGTATGGCCTGGACAGGTTCAATAATTGAGAGAGGGGTGTCAGTGAGAAAGCCGAACGCAGAATTGTCGGTTTATAGCGATCTTCTAGATCAGCAGAGGGTCATTCAGCGCTCAGTGTACGAGCAAGCACGTCAGACTCAATGAGCAACTGATCCGTTTTGATCTCGAAAATGTTGGCGAGTTTGCAGAGGACCAATAACGACGGGTTGCCTACCCCTCGTTCGATTTGACTCACGTAGGTACGATCCACCTCGGCCATGAGCGCCAATTGCTCCTGGGTAAGGTTCTTCACGCGTCGCATCGAGCGGATATTTTCCGCGAGTTGCAGACGGAGCTGTTCGAAGTCTTGAGTCATGCGCGCAAACTGCGCCTTGAGGGACTCTCAATCCACGGGATATAGTCTACATTGGCTCTGATTCGGGCTTTTTTGATGCTTAAGCCGAGTGTCAATTTTGTTTCTATGCTGCTTAGAACAGACCGAGCATTAATAAATAATCGAAAGCTAAGGTGTCTATGGACGAAAATTACGTTTCAATTCCGGCGGCGGACGGCTGCCCGAGCCTTTTGACACCGTGGGGCAGCGAATTTGCGCCTATGATCGAACGTGGCGTGCAATGCGCCCAGGCCTGGCTTAATACACCCGGTGACGTACCACTGTGGTGGGAACTGGCGCAGTCTCGGAAGACTTGTCCGGCAGGAGAATCTCAGGATGCTTTCGAAGCAGGATTTTTATTGAGAGTTCAGCAACGGCTTCAAGGCGTTTCACCGTAGCCGTGCGGCTCCAACCCTGACGATATGGCCTACACGGGAAAATTTACTGGAAGGTATGGTTCCAGGCTCCATTCCTCTAGAATGGAGATCTGACAGAAGTGGCGTTGGTCTGTGACAAACAGATTTACGTAGCTGGGATTCTGATAAGTGCAGATTCTGCACGCTCTGAGAACGTGGAGCGCGATATGAAAGCCGACCAAGTGTTGAGTGACGATCTGGTGAGCCGACTGGAGGGTAAAATCCCAGCCATGGCTGAAGGTGCGATCAATACGGCCTATATCAACGCGCTGGCGGCCGGACGCAGCGTGATGGAAGTGATGGACGGCAAGCTCGTTGAGACGACTGCCGACGGTAAGCACAAGGTTATTCGAGTGGCCAAGCCCAAGCATAAAGTGACCTTGGGCGGGATTATCAAGGTGCACCGCTGCTCATGACCGTCCCTCGGCTGAGGGTGTTTGCCGGCCCTAATGGTTCCGGTAAAAGCACAATGAAAAGTGCCGTCCCTTCCCACCTGATCGGGATCTACATCAACCCGGATGAAATCGAAAAGGCTGCCAAAGAGGGCGGACGCCTGGAATTCAGCGATTTTCAACTGGAAGTCGAAGGCGACGAGGTTCTCGGCTTTATCAAGGCGCACCGACTGATTCGGTCGACCCAGCTCGTTGAAGAGGCATCCAATATAGACTTCAGCAATAACGGCCTGAATTTCCAGTCCGTCGCGATGAATTCCTATTTTGCTTCCGTGCTCTCTGATTTCATGCGGCACAAGCTCCTTGAAGCCCAGTTGTCTTTCACCTTCGAAACGGTGATGTCTAGCGAGGACAAAGTCGCTTTTATGCTTAAGGCAAAAGCGTCGGGATATCGAACCTACCTCTACTTTGTCGCCACTGAAGATCCTGACATCAATATCAACAGGGTCAAGAACCGTGTTGCGGCAGGTGGGCACCCAGTCCCCACGGAAAAAATTGTGCAGCGCTACGGTCGTTGCCTGAACCTATTGCCAGCAGCCATCGCAGCCTCGAACCGGGCTTATATCTTTGATAACTCCGGCGCTGATCTGGTGCTGCTCGCTGAAGTAACAGACGGGACTGACCTTGAGTTCAGGGCTGATGAGATCCCTGACTGGTTCATGCAAGCCTACGTGGAGAAGGTTTTCAAGGATTTGCTGCCGGGTTGATCGAAACCTAGGATCAGCTCCGTTTCACTTAATTCCTCGCATCCTATCGATCCGTTCAGCTACCCGGTAAGCCGCCTCCAGTTCCGAGCAGCCGGTGCTCTGCATCAGTGTCCAGCGTTCGGCTTTTTCCTCGGGCTCCGTCATGGCCAGGGCGAGATAAAGACTTGGCGGCACGGCCCGAAACAGCGTCTCGAGCTTCTTCGATAGCACGACCCCCTCAGTGTATTTCACCGGCTCCTTACTGGCGGAGAGCAGCAAGGCTTTCTGTGCCGGCGTGAGTTTCTTGAACCGTGCGATTTCTTCGATTTCCGCGGGCGGCATGTTCAAGCAAATCCACCATTCGATCATGTTGAGCATGGTCTGCGCGGCGGTGGGGAAGTCGGCAAGATTTTGCGTCGCCAGCCAGAACCACGCGCCGAGCTTGCGCCACATCTTCGTGCCCTTGACCACGAAGGGTGCCAGCAGCGGGTTCTTGGTGATGATATGGCCCTCGTCGGTGACCATGATGATCGGTCGGCCCAGGTACTGGTCTCGTTCGGCAAGGTTATTCACGGTGTTCATCAGGCTGATGTAGCTGATGGACATCTGTGCCTCGTAGCCTTCGCGAGCGTAGGTGGCCAGATCGACAATGGTCACATCGCTCTCTGGCCAAGGCGTGCCTTCACGATCGAACAGTTCACCCTCGCAACCCTGGCAAAACAGGTCCATGGACTCGCCCATTTCCTGGGCACGCTCGCGACGTTTCTCTGGCAAGTGCGGGTCGGCGGCGACGCGCAGCAACGCGTCGCGCACGTCGCGGGTCAGTACCTGGCGCTCCGCTGCGACACAGGTCTGTGCCGCATCTAGGATGCACTCGCGGATCAAGCTGCGATCGGCTCGACTCAGGCGCGCTTCTTCCTTGGCTTCGCCGCCGGTGATCATCAGGCGGGCGGTGATTTCTAGTTCTCCGAGAACATCACGTTGGGCTTCGCGACTGGTTATTACCTCATCGTCCCACTCATCGATCGACAGACTTGCCACCTGATCCGGCTGTTCGACCAGGCGCCAGGCATCGGCGAACGGGGTGAGATTGATCGCGGTACCAGGTTTCAATTGGACCTTATTGACCGACAGGCCTTGCGTTGCGAAGTAGTCGCCCTGCAAGCCGAATGAGTTGCCGGCCTCCACGATAAACAGGCGAGGGCGGTACACCGCCATGACCTGCATCAGCAGGGTGACCAGGGTGGCCGACTTACCGGCGCCGGTCGGACCGAACAGCAGCAGATGGCCGTTCATAGCCCGGTCTAGTCGAGACAACGGATCAAAGCTCAACGGCGAGCCACCACGATTGAACAGGGTGATGCCCGGGTGGCCGGTGCCGGTGCTGCGACCCCACACCGGGACCAGGTTTGCCAGGTGCTGGACGAACATCAGGCGTGTGTACCAGTTGCGCGTGTCGCGGGCCGGGTTGTAGGCCATCGGTAACCAACGCAGATAACTGTTACAGGTGGCAACCTCGTCGCCTTCACGTACCGGCTGCAGGCCCGCACCCAGTAGTGCATTGGCCAGACTGACCGAGCGCTGGTGCAGTTGCTGTTCATCGTGACCACGCACGTAGAAGGCCAGGGTTCCCCGGTACAGCTTGTGCTGGCGGCCGATGACCGCGCGAGCCTCTTCGACATCCTGACGGGTCTGGGTCGAGGCCAGGTTTTCACCGATGGCTTTGCGCGCCAGGCGGTTCAACTGCTCCTCAAGTACATCCTGCGGTTTGACCACCAAGGTTAGACTCATGACTGTACCTTCGGGTAACTGGTCGAACAGTGCATTCACCGCGTCACCTTTGCGAGTTTCTCCGGTGAGTTGACCAATCAAGGGCGCTCGGCGCAGCTTGTCCACCACCATGACCCGATGGGGTTGATCATCGAAAAACCAGAGCCCGTGCTGGACATCCGAGCGCGGTTCGTTGAAGAACAGCCTCTCGGCGAAGTCATGATCGAAGGGCAGTTCCAGCGACCCGCCGTCGCCCGACTCCGGATAGGCCACGCGGCGGTAGAATTCCTCGGGGTCTTCGTCGGTGAGCCTGGGTGCCGGATTGAACCAGGGCAATAACCAGGCATACAGACCTTGGCCATCGACTCGCGTCGATTGCACCCCGCATGCCTGCAACGAAGCCACGATACGTTCGCAAGCCTGCTGCAGGGATTGCACTGGACTGAGTCCCATCTCCTCGGCGCCAGACTCAATCCAGCGATAGATCACCAGGCGCACCCGTCGATTATTGCCGCGCCAGGGTAGGCGCGTGACGGCCTTGTCCTCGAACAGACCTCCCGGCTTGGCGATGGCCTTCAGGTGACGACGACTGAGTTCCAAAAACGTTTCGGTGAAGACCGTGCCTCGCGCGCTGTCTTGAATGTAATCGGTGAGCCGCGTCAGGTAGGGGGTGAAATCGTTATCGTCCTGGCAGAAAAACTGCGCCACCCAAGGCGCTTGGTCCAGTTCGTCAAAGCTATCCTGCAGGGCGTCTTCGAGGGCATCGCGGGCTGTCACAAGCCAATCGGGTTCGCGCCCTTCAGTGCCGATGGGCAGCAACTCGAACACCGCGCCCACCGAGCGATTGTCATCGAGCAGAAAACACTGCTCGGTGTCGAGGTACTCGACCCAAGGCAGGTGATCGGTGAAGCTGGGGTTGTGCGCGTAGAGTGCAGCTTCATCGGCCAGGGTCGCTCGAGGGCGCAATGGGTTGCGCCAGGCCTTCCACGCAGAAGTGCGCTTGCCCGAATCGGCGGTACGCACTACAGGTCTTCTTGACGTTCACCCGGCAATGCGTACTGCACCCGTTGGTAGAACGGAAAGACGGTGGAGTAACCTGGGATCGGTGCCTGCTCGGTACCGCTCAGGTGCGGATACACGTACAGCACCAGATCGGGATTGGGCAGGCGAGGGAACAAGTTGCGGATCTCGTTCGCCGCTGTGCGCGTGTACGGTTCCTGGAGAGCCGCGGAGACATCTGCCTGAGCCAGCGGGCGGCGTAACTGCTGCCGAGCATCCAGCAGTTGCTGCTGAGTGCCTTGCGACCCTGCACCGTTCCAGATGTCCAGCATGGTTTGCTCGCCATGGGGCAGCAGCGTGTCCTTGTCAGTGGAACACCCTGTCAGGACCAAGGAAAACACACTAATCCATGTCAGGCAGAGAGGCATGGTCTTTTTCATGGCGAACGCTCCGGCCCTTGGGCTCGTAGTCGATGGTGATCTCATGGTCGAGGTGCAGCGCGACTTGGGCGGCCGGTGGCACGTATACGGCAGCAAAGGTCTCGCCATAGAGTTTGTTGATCCACTCCCGGATGTCGCTTACCCCACCACTGAGAATTGAATTCAGCGCGCTATTGCCACTGCTGCTGGCGACCCCGAGCGTACTGCCGCCCGAACTGATCACGCTGCTGTTGTTCTGCTCATCCCCGAGCAAGGCGGCGACACCGGCGCCAGCGGCCGTGATCAAGCTCTGGCTGCCGAGGTACTGTTGAGCGTTTGAGCGGCGCTCACCGGCAATGCAAGGAATGCCATACGGATCGGACAGGTAACCGAGTCCGCCACGAATCTTGTCGGTGTTTGAGCTCTGGGTGGTGGTGGCATTGCGACTGGCTACTGCCTTCGGCTGAGGCACCGTGCGAATGGTGCCGTCGGTAAACACAAAGGTAATTGACTCGACCTGTCCGCGTACGCACGACAGGGTCCAGTCGCCGGAGGCTGTGCCGCTCATCACGGCCCCTGCGACGTCCGGCAGGTCGATGCCGTTGGCTGTCAGGTTCTCCGGACCAACCAGCACCTTGAAGGGGTAGGGATCATTCACGGTGCCGTCCACCGGGACCCGGCCGATCAGCGCGGTCATGGCGACCGAGCCCATCAATGTCGCGTTTTCTGGAATGGTGTAGACCGGCTTCGCGCCTTCGGTACGATCAGCGGAGCGTGTCAGGTCACGTTCACCCTTGGTGACCTCGCGTAACTGCTTCTGGCTGCGGTCGATGGCATTGTCCTTCAAGCCCTCCAATGAGCTGAAGGCAGTAGGCAGACTCAGAGCGGACGCGGTCTTGGTTTTGCCCTGGGGGGCGGTGGACAGAGCATCCGAGGGCTCAATCCACTGCAGTGCATCATTGGCAGAATGCTGCCGTTCAAATTGGGCGCCGTCGCCCGGCTCAACCCCCAGTCCGATAGGCATATCCTTGTCTTTGTCGGTCAGCCCCGACAGCTGCTCCTGCAATTGCGTCAGCACACCACGGGCCAGGCGACTGTCTTGTTCCGCTTTGAGTCGAGCCTCGTTGGCTTGTCGGCGACCTTCGTCGACCTGTTGAGTCACGCTGCCAAGCGCCGTCTGGATACGCGAATCAACACTGTTTTCCCGCTCGCGCAGGCGGTTGTTCTCCGTCAACAACGAATCGTTGTGTTTCTTCAAACCGAGCATGTCGCTGCGCATGGCCTTCACCTGGCCGACCAGGGTGGCGACCGTATCGCGGGGGGTATCGCCCGCAATACCGAGCGACTTGGCTTGCTCGGCGGATAACTGAAGATTGCCTTGATCAACCGACTTCTCTGGAGAGGAACTGCTGCCACCCGCGACCCAAGTTTTCAGGATAATCAACACCACGCCCAGCAGCGCAGCCGGTACCAGCCATTTGAGCAAGGCGTTAGCTTTCATCGCCAGCACCTCGCGAAACGGCCGGGAACAGCACGGCTTGCTCAAGGCCGGCACTGCGGGTGACAAGGTAGGCGATCGTGGTGTCTTCAGCGCTGCCGACAGGTCCGAGAAAAGCATGCTGGAAAGCCGCGGCGAATAGCTTGGCCTGCAGTCGACGTGGATCGAGTTGCACCGTCTCTGAACCACGATTGCGCAACTTCACCGCCGTCACCCAGTAATCGCCGAATCGCCAGGCGGCGATGGGTGTGCTGGACACGTTTTCGGTTGGCAGCAGGGTTGGCAGTTCGGTACGCAGCATGAGCGGGACGCGACGCACACCAGGCAGGGACTCCACGGTGCGTAGCGGCGCGTACAGGCTTTGCGCGGCGTAGCGCGTCAAAGCGACTGGGATTGGCGTACGTTCTGGAAGAGGGACGCTTTTAGATTCTGCCTCAGCAGCCTGCACCGAAGCATTCTTGAGAATACGCACGGGCTCCAGCTGTTGATCGCCAGGCGTGGCTGCGATGTCCAAGAGGATGATCTCGCCCGTCGCGACCGATTGCAGTTGCAATCGCGTAGGTGCAATGGCTTCGGACGCGCGCAGGTACAGCGTGCCACCGGTTGATTGCACACGCAGTTTGCCTGTCAGAGTTGACGGCAGGCCGACTCGAACATCCTCATCGATAAAGACCACTCGTTCCTGATTGATCACCAGCGGGACTGCGAGAGGGAGGCGTTCCCAGCGCATCAACT
Organism: Pseudomonas sp. CG7; assembly: GCF_023701885.1. Lineage (NCBI taxonomy): Bacteria > Pseudomonadati > Pseudomonadota > Gammaproteobacteria > Pseudomonadales > Pseudomonadaceae > Pseudomonas > Pseudomonas sp. CG7. The sequence goes on from NZ_JABAEE010000011.1 coordinate 56,688, forward strand.
CGACGGCCTGCGCTGCAGCTCCCCATAGCATCAGTACGATGGCGAGCCCCGGGGTAGAAATCCGCTTCATGGCTCACCTCCAGGCAGAGCGATTTTTTGCGGCGTGCCCTGATAACAGTCCAGTGCCAGCCCCCACTTATTGCGTTCGGGGTCCAGATCAAAACGCACCACGCGTAATGGATAACGCACCACAACCCGTTTCACCGGTTCGGCGGCGTAGTACTCATCGGCGTTGAGGTCGAGGGTGACCAGCCAGCTGTCGCGATCGAGTTGCTTGACCCTGAGTTCCGGATCTTCGCTATAGCCTCGGCCCAGAATTTCGTAGACGCCACGCACCCGCTGGCGGAGTTCGCCGGCGGCCTTGCGGTATTCGTAGTCGCCGTCGAGGAAGGTCTTGCAGGAGGGTGTCAGATAAGACTGCAAGCCATAGATAGCGCGGCGATAGTCCTTCTCGCCATCCGAGGGCCAGCGGTTGAGCTGACCAAAGATGTACAGGGCAAAGGCATAAACATTCTCTGAGGGGATATCCCACCATTTGCGGGTGCTGCCCGAGCGCAGATCCGGTGGTACATGCACGGTCAGATCGGTCGGTGCCGAGCGCCAGCCATACCAGAGTCCGGCGCAGACCAAGGCGAGGATCATTACCGCCAGACGCAGGCTGAAGATATGGGCCTGTTGGGCGTCCACCTTGTTCCGAAATCGGCTCATGGCTGCCACCGGGACAGGGCAGGGCGCAGTCGACGCGAACGACGGACCGTCCAGGCGCCGGAGTGGAGAATCAAACTGCTGCGACCCAGGCGCCAACGGCTGGCGAGTGTCCATTCGAGCTTGCGGTACAACCAGGTCTCGGGGCGAGCCCGTTTGGCCCGACGCAGTAGTGTGCCACCGACAAATAACACCACCGCCATGCTTGCGATCATGCTGGTCGGCGCCACTGCAATGGAGGCGGTGGCGATCGCTAGAGGAACGCCCAGCAGCAGGCCAATGACGGCGCCGGTGCCGAGCGCTACCCACATCTCATCATTGGTTAAACCACGCAATACGGCGGGATCACGGTTGAGCCGCTCCGGTAGAAAAACCAAGGTGCCGTCGGCAAGGCTTTCGATAGCGTCTTTCATGCCAACCTCACAAAATCGCGGCGGCCTTGGTCAGGAACCAGATGATGATTACCACCAGTAGGGCCCCGATGCCGACCACAGCGCCGAGATCTTTCCAGGTCTTGCGCTGGTTCTGCACGTCGGCATAGACGGTCAGGGAATGCCAAGCCACACCGAGAAAAGCGAGTAGGGCGATTAGCAGACCAAGCAGGATGCCGCCGTCGTAGGCGTAGTTTTTGATCGTCTCGATCAACCCGGATCCTTCCCCGCGCGAAGGCGCTTCCATGGTGGGGAGTTCGGCGAAAGCCAGGCTTGGACCGAGCACCAGCAGCAGTCCGATCAAGCGTTGGGTCGCACGATCACGCAGGTTGTTTTTCAGAGGGGCAAAGCACTTGAGCATAGCGGCGATCTCCTGGATTAGGACAGGGTGAAGAACATCAGAACGAGTAGGGCGAGCAAAACGCGGACGGTGCTACCGCCGAAGGCTCCGAAACGCACACTGCCAGCCGCCCAACCCCGGTAGGCCGTCCACATCACCCAGGCGCACCACAGCAAAGCCAGAACCAGAACCATGGACAGCCACAGCGTCGAACTGCTCTGCGGTGCGAAGCCCGCGGCGTTTTGGAATGCTGCGATCTGAGCGTCAGTCATGCTCATGGCGAGGGCTCCGCAATCGGAGTGTCGAGGCGGTAATCGCCGACCAGCTCATCGGGCTCGCGGGGCTGAGCACGGGACGGGGATAGGTAGTTCCGAACACCTTGGCGGATGCGCTGGATGTCTTGAATTAGGCGGGGATAGTCGAAGCGATAGCGATCGTCGGGTTCAGCCGTGCTGGCTACCTCAGCTCGCGTTGCAAGATGTTCGAGCGTGTCGAGTTGCCGCTGGATAAGGCTGAGTTGATCCTGCTCATGAGCCGAGTCGGCATAGCTACTGCCGTGAACGATAGCTAGCGAGAGTAGTAAGCAGCGAAAGATGGTAGTCGACATGATCCTGTCCCGCATGGAGCTGGGAGCAGAATCAAGTCAGGGGGCGAATTATTCAGCATTAAACGCGAGGTAGGATGTATCGCCTTTTTGGGGGGAGAACCGAATAGGTTTACACGCACATACATCGGCAATCGATTCGGCACAAAAGAAGGCTCAGACAGCTCTCAGTCCAAAAAAGATGTGTTTTTCATGAGGCAATGAGTGGGTCGGCTCATGCATAAGCAATATGGGTGACGAAGAGCGAATCATCGCTTAGCATTGGAATGTTCGTTTCTCATTACTCTCACCTGAAGGAAGTTTTCATATGTCTCGTTTGGCTGAATTTCGTAAGCTTGAGCAACAACTCGCCGAACAGCTCGCAGAGCTTGAGTCGATGAAAAGTGATTCCGGCTTGAAAAAAGAAATGGAGTTTGAGAGTAAATTGCGGGCATTGCTTGGCGAGTACGGCTTCAGCTTGAAGAACATCATTAGCATCCTGGACCCAGAGGCTGGCCGTCGTTCCTCGGCACCGATAGCAGCCCCTGTAAAGCCAGCTCGTAAAGCTCGCGATGTAAAAATTTACAAAAATCCGAACTCTGGTGAGCTGATCCAAACCAAGGGAGGTAACCATCGCCAGTTGAAAGAATGGAAAGTCGAGTTTGGCGCGGACGTCGTAGAGTCGTGGCGTACTCAGTAAGATCGGCTTGATCAGGGCTTTGCAAGGGCCCTTTTTTGCTACTGAGGGTGCTGAATCCTCAGTGCGAATCTTGGTCCTACTTCTGCACCCATCTTCAGAGATACTTCTTAAATGTCGTTGCCGTGATTGCTACTGTAATGCCAAGCATTACGGCACAAGGCAAAAATACAACCATAGGATTGAGCGAAAAGGGCAGGGATAGGTAGATAATCCAGGGCACAAGCAATAGCGGTATCACTCCTCGTTTAGCGCGGTGATAGACGAAGCTACTCTCTCGTCCAGCACCAAATTTGCGCAGGTCGCGACGCATCAGGCCATCGATAAAACCGGTGAGAGAGGCCAGCAGAAACAAGGGTGTGGCCAGAACCAGAATGGTCAGGCGCACCACGAAGGTAAAGGTCACATACACCGCCGCCAGCACGAAATCTTCAATGCTCACGTATAGCTGGTTGATCCACCCCCAGAAGCTGTTACCCATGCTCGATACCCGCGCCTGCTGGGCAAAATCTGCAAAGCCAGTTTTGACCAGTAGCCACTGATTGATTAAATCCAGCCACTGGATAATCGTTGGCCCAGGCTGTTGGATGAGCAGTGAACATTTGAAGTGCTCGCTGAGCCAGCCTAACTCACTGTTTAGCATGGCCTGACTATGCCGCCAGCCCTGATCACCCCAGAACAGCAGCAAACCAGCGAACTCGATCAGGATCGAGAATAGCAAAGAGGCGATTAGCAAACCGATGACGCGCAATACCAGGCTGATCGTCGAGATGATCAGTCCGGTACGCTGGATCGGTTGTGGTGGCATGTTCTGGGCGGAAGTCGCCATCGTTCACTCCATTGCATGCCGCCGAGTTAATGCCGTCATGGCGCTTTCCGGTGTGGTTGCTGAATTTGAACCTAAGTCAGGATTACCCCACCTGGTCTAAATCGAAGTCAATTGTTGGCGCACCACCGCTTGCGCTCCACCATTGCCCCGCCTGCTCGTTGTAAACCGCCCGCATCCGTTGAGTAAGCTCCTGCAGGTCCTTGGGCATTGCGTCGTCGTTGGAGGATTTTGGCAACGGCATGCGGACTTTCCAGAGCTGGCCACCGGCGTGGAAGGAGAACATTTGGCCCTTGGGCAAACTGACGATGTGAGCCGGTTCGATCAACGGCACGCTGGCGCTACTGACGCGGTCCTGCGAGGAGGACGTGAAGTCGGTATTGGCTTCTGGATCGGAGGTGTCGGTTGCACCCGATACCAGGGTTCTGGTTAGCACGTTGACCTTGGGCAACTGCTGGGTGAGCAGCTCCGCGGTGGCGGTTTCGCGTACGCGGAGCATCTGCAAGGTATTGAAGTTACCAATCACCTGGCCGGCTTTGGCGCGGTTACCAATGCGTGCTTCGATATCACTGAGGGTTTGGGTGTAGGCCGTCACCTGGATGCCGGCGCCACCGCCTTTGTTGATTAGCGGAATGAACTCATCACCCATCAACTCGTTGAACTCATCGGCATGCAGGTTAATCGGGAGCTTGTCACTGCCGCTGCGTGATGCGGGCAGGCCGTGGTCAATGCCATGTTTGTAGATGTGGCCCGCAACCGAGACCAAGTCGGCGAACATGGAGTTGCCCACCGCGGCGGCCACCTCGGCGTCGGTCAGTGCATCCAGACCGACATAAACGATGCCGCGTTTTCGGATGATCTGCATCCAGTCGAAGATTGGCCGCGGATCATCTAAATCGGTGTAGTTGGGCGCCAGTAGTTGGGCGGTCTTGCCGGTGGTGAGTTTTTCCAGCAGCGGCAGTAGCGAGGCAACGATTTTGTCGAAGTAAGTACGGTCATATCGTACCGCCGAGCGCAATCCGTCCAGCACCGGATCAAATACCCGTTTTGCCGCCAGGTATTGCTCGATAGCCACTACCCGCTTTTCGCGTCCCACCATGTGTCGGGGGATGTTCTTCTCGGTGAGCTTGCCTTCAAGCTGGACGATCACTTCCCACGCCTTCGGGTCGGTCTTGGCGAAAAACTGCTGGGCGTATTCGATGAACAGTGCGTCGATGTTGACCACATGTCGTTGGATCTGCAGGTAGTCCGGACGTCGGCCCAGCTCGATCAGAGCGCGGGCGATGATGTTGACGAAACGCCAGGCGAACTCACGGAAGGCCGCAGAGTTACCTTCACCACTGAGCTGCCCGGCAATGCGCGAGGCCACCTCCGAGATGCGCCCAAAACGTCCCACGGCGTTGTAGCGGGCGGAGATTTCTGGCCAGCCCAGATGGAAGACATAAAACTCCTTCTCCCGACCGGCACGTTTGGCTTCGACGTACATGCGCTTGAGCAGGTCGGCGTCGCCCTTTGGATCAAAGACGATGACCACCTCATGGTCGACGCGGTGAATGTCCTGAGTGATGTAGACCTCGGCGAGTCGCGTCTTGCCGACACGAGTGGTACCCAGCACCAGTGTGTGCCCGACCCGTTCGCCCAGCGGCAGACTGACTTCCATTTCGTCGGGCTCGACCCCATGCAACAGCGACGAGCCACCTACCGGGGGCAAAGGGCGCAACGGATTGAAGGCACTGTTCCAAGCCGTGACTTGGGCCAATGTCGAGAGCGGAAACGGCGCATGTTCCAGGCGTCGTTCGAGTCCACGTGCCAGGCGGTAACGGGTCGGCTGCTCGACATAGTGAGCGACCGCCGGGTCCTGGGCTTCGACCAAGCGCTGGGTGTGCAGGCGGGTCCAGCGAAAGCCGCGGCCCATGAACAGGCGCTTACGGCTTACCGGAATCTGCCGGCTGGTCAGCTCGTAGCGAGGCAGCCGGCGGATATTGCGCCGATAGCGCAACACCTCCCAGGCTTGTCGGAGGCGGATCAAACCGAACAGGGCATAGGCCAGAGCCGCAACCAGACCGAGTTCGGGTGATAGCGCCACGGCCCAGGGCGAATACACGCATAACACCGCCGCGGCGACACAGATCGCCACGGTATACAGCTCGACTGCGGGCCGGAGTTTGGACTCCATCGCATGCTCGGCCATGACCCAGACTCACTGTTCCAGTGAGGTGGCTGTGATTAAGACAGGGTAGTGCTCAATCTGCAGGCGAGAGGCGATGTCGTTGCCGTTGACCGGCAGGATGGTGATGCCCGGCGCGGCTGCTCGAATTCGGGCCAGGGCTTCAGTATCGGTCACTTCGACGGCGAGGCCCGCCGCCCCCATTTCTTGCAGTTCAGTCGCACGCTGATGCAGCCAAGCCAACGATTGGGGATCCTCCCCGACAAGGAAAAATGGCTGCAAACCCGGCATGTCCAGGGTGCGAGTTGTGATTTGGCCTGGGCTCAAGTGAGAGCTGCGCACGGGCAGTATCCAGGTTTGATCGGCAAATGCAGATAGGTCTGCATGTATGGCCCGAGCAGGCTGGGGCTTGTTGTTTACTGGCGGCCTGGAAGCTTCAAACTGGGGGCGGGTGAAACCGCCAGGCTGAACTTCTGCAAACGACAGTCCCGGCTGGGCGAGCGCAGCCAAGAGCACGGCGAAGTAATACGCACTGGGAATTCGCTTCATGGTGGTGTGCCCTGTTTAAAGGAAACCTGCAGTCGTTCGAGTTGTTGAGAAAAGCCGGCGCGGTAACGCGCGGCCGGCGTTCCTCCTGCCGGACGGTGATATCGGCCAGCAGCTGACACCCAATCACCGGTGACGGCGTGATGCTCTTGCAGCAGCGCGGCAGTTACGGCCAGATTGCGGTAGGGTTCGAGGGCTTCGCAGGGCCTGGAGAAACGCTGTCCGTGATAACCCAGGTTGATTTGCCCAAGCCCGGCATCGACCCGCTTGGCGTCATACCGGGCAAGCGCCTGAAGCAAGGCGTGACATGCGGTCTGACGATTGGCGAAACGGTAAGGGCTGCCAGCAATATTCAGCGTCCAGGGCCAGGGCAGCAGTCGACCACGGAGACGGGCGCCACTCTCCTGCAGGGCAATCGCGAACAGCACCGTAGGAGGGATGTTGGCGTCATGCGCCGCCAGTTGATAAGCCGGAGGCGGAAGCTCGTCAGCGTGGACTGCGAGCACTGTCAGCAGGGGCGCAATAGCAATCAGTCGAGACGCTGCCATTGTCCATTCACCTGCTGAAATTTGACGGGTAGCGGTCTCGGGGCACCCAGGCTGAACCAGCGACCACGATCATGGTTCAGGGTGATTTGCCGGCGTTGAACCTTGCTCGCATCAATGCCTGCTTGCCGGGCCCAGCCACGAACATGTTCATCCTCACCTTGGCTGCCCACCAGGTAGATATCGAACGCTGTATCACTGCTTTGCAGACGCTGCGCTTCAGCGGTGCACGCAGGGCAATGGTCTTCGACAAACAGAGCACGGCGCGGCTCTACCGGTGAGCTAGCAGCGGGCGGGGATGCCATACGCTGAGTCGGCAACAGTCCAGGAAACAGCTTGGCCCAAGCTGCGGTGTAGGCGTTTTGGTAAGCCAATTCGCGCTCGGCACGTTTGGCTTCCAGCGCTACCTGCAATTCGGCATAGCGCTGACGCTCTTGGTCGTTCTCTGCTTCGACGCCGAGTGCAGTCAGCGGATCGAGATTCGGGCTCCAGTAACCACGCGGGCCGGCTTGGATCTGTTCGAAGCGTGTCCACTCCTGCTCCGTCAGACCCCAGCTTGCCGCCTGTTCAGAGTGCGAACGCTCCAGCGGAGCAGACTGCGTGTCCTGGGTCCGTGACGGTGTCGTGACGGGGTTGCCCAGCGCAGCGCCCGTGCTCAGCAATGAAACGAGACAGACGACGGGGGACAGTAGCGCTCGGTTCATGATCGTTTCTCAAGGGAGTTGCACGGCCTGGTCTGGCTGAGTGGGCACCGTGAAGATGGCCGCGTTCGGCTCCAGCGCCTTCAGCTGCCATGTGCCGAACTGCTCGCCGTTGTGCAGCAACTGGATATCATTGAGCGAGCGGCTGTCAGGAGGTGCGACCGCCAGAAAGCGCTCGCCACCGCGGTACTCGACGCTCAACACTGAAAATGGCGGCAGGAGCGGGGCAGGCTTGGGCTGAGCGGTTTTTTTCGGCTTGGCCGAGGAAGGCGTCGGTGGTGGGAGTGGTGGCTGGCTGTTGAGGTCCAGGAGTTGCTGTTCTACGTGCTCAAGTCGTGCGCGTAGCGCGATCATGTCGGCTTCGGTAGCACGTGCTGTCAGACCATCGCGCAGTTCCTGTATCTCCTGCGCCCATTGATCCAGCATCGGATCGAGGGTATTAGCCTGTTGCTCACCGGAATCGACCATCTGCTTCATGTCTTTCAGTGCGTACTGCAGCTTCTCCTGTGCATCCAAGAGGGTGCTTGAATCACGTTGCAGGGTATCCAGGGTCTGTAGGCGTTGGGCGTTCGCATTTTCCAACTCGGTCACGCGTTGATACTGGTTATACAAACCACCACTCAGCCCGGAGACCGCCAGGCAAAGTGAGCCGACAATGAGGGTTTGAAACGTCGTGGCTTTCATGGGCGTGCCTTTGGCTGATGGGCCGCGCTGGGTGCGAGCCGCACGACGGCAGCATCATTTTTTAGCCGTTCGAAGCAGACCGAACGGCTAACCTCATCGATCGTGAGTTGCCAGGCGGGGCCAGCCAGCACTTGTAGCGCGCTGCGCAAAGAGATCGGGCCGAGCCGGTAATGGGCGGCGGGCAGAGGCCGGGTAAACAGTAACTTTACTGGTTCGGCGGCAGGGCAAAGCGAATAACCCGAGCGCTGCAGCACGTAGTGCATCGCTTCCTGTACCGAAGGATTCAGGTTGGACGGAATGCTCACGTCAATGATTTGAGCGAGAAGATCACGTTGTTCCGTGGTGGGCTCGGTGCTGACCAGCGTATAGCGGCCATAGCGGAGCTCTGACGGATGACTCTCTTCGGCTGTACTCCTCGAAAGCTGGGCCCGATTGGAACCACCGGCATTCTCTGGACTAGTCGGCAATGGGGTGGGGATCTGCGCCGTGCAGGCGCTCAATAAACCCAGCAGGCAGACAGGCGTGAAAAAACGCTCCATGGAAAAAACCTCATGTCAGATTCAGTGCAGAACCTGGCATGAGGTGAAGGAGCGATTCAGTGAGGAAGTTGATTCAAGGTGGATCGTGTTAACGCTGAACGCGTTGCTATTCATCAAAAATCGCGAGCCCATCCAAGACAGCAGCGTCGGGGTCGAAGATTAACAGCCTCACATCCGCCAATGCCGCTAGATACAATACGTTGACCAAGGCTACCGGCGTACCGGCGTCGAGCTGCTCTTGCCTCAGCGATGCGTAAGGACGGTCCTCGATTTTCACTAGGTTGTCGTCGGTCCAGGGCGTGCCGATCAGCTTACACCCGACGCCATTGCAGTCTGGCAGGGCAAAGGGTTCAAACAGCAGTCCGGTTGGCTTGGAGTCGACATTGCCAACTCGGCTTTCCAAGTGGCGCAGTGCTTCGTCAGTGAGGTGTGCGGTACTGATCTCCCAGGCTCGACTGTAGTGTCCTGTGTCGAAGCTCAAACGATGGACCATGGCTTGGGCTTCTTCCAGGGAGTACAGGTCACCGACGTGATTTCGCTCATCGAGCATTTCGCCAGTCACGGCATAGACTACTTGCCGCACCAGTCCGGTGGACTGGAAACATTCTTCCAATTCATCCGGAATGGATTGGCCTTCGCTGATCAAGGCGGCGTCGTCATTGAACACGCAGGGAAACAGTTCTAACGCATCGTCGAGTAGATGAGCTTGTGACTCGTGTATGGAGCGAAAGCAGGGAGGGCAGTCGTTTGCGTAGGTGATCAGTAGCAGCCGTTCGATAGATAGATTGTCATAGCCGCGAACGAATGGGTTTGAGGCCCCTAGCATCGCTGGGGTTTGGGTAGTGAAATTCATGAGTATTCTCCAGGATGAAAATGAACAAGGCGCCCGAAGGCGCCTGTAAGGGTTAAAGCCAACCGTATTCGGCAAGAGAAAGTGGGCGACCTTCACCCACGATGAAGTGATCCAGTACACGAACTTCGATCAAGTCCAACGCCGCTTTCAACCGTGCGGTCAAGGCGCGATCCGCCAGGCTGGGTTCCGTGCAACCGGAGGGGTGGTTGTGAACAACAATGGCGGCTGCTGCGTTATGTGCGAGGGAGCGCTTGACGACCTGGCGGGGATAAACGCTGGCGCCATCGATGCTGCCGTGAAAGAGGATCTCGAATGCCATAACGCGATGGCGGGCATCGAGAAAAATCACACCGAAAACCTCATGCTCTTGAGGTGCAACATGCAGTTTTAGGTATGAGGCCACGGTGTCAGGTGAAGTCAGGCCGGGGCCGCGGGTGAACAGCCGACGATCCAGAATGTGCAGCGCTTCGTCGATCAGCTGGTTTTCCTGGGCGATACGATCAGCCTCGACATCCGAGGTTTCAATCAGGGTGAGTGGGGTGCTCATGGGGTACCTCCGAAGGGAACATTCAGGGGTACACACCCACGGGGAGTGGTGTCCCCAAGGTGGATATAGAGGCGCGGCTACTAGCCGATGACGCTCTTTTTACAGCCGAGTGAATCGGTGGCGCTGTCCGTACAGGTCTGAGTCACAACCATCGCAGGGCAACGGGGAGAAGGTTCTTATTCCGCTACCAGTTTCGGGATCGAAGTCGGCACTGATGGGCATTAGCCGAACCAGCCCGCGATGGAGACCGGCGATGCGTTTCTCGCTCTCATCTGTCGTGTAGTAGAGCGATAACGTGCTGTAGTCCTCGTAAGCCGCAGCGAACAGGCAGTCGTCGCAAAGCCAGAAGGATTCCATGTTGGTTCTCCTGTGCTGGTTGAAGAAAAGGCGCTCGATTGAGCGCCTGATGTAAACGTCGCGGATCGTTCAAGCGGACTGAACAGTACGTGTGGCAACACGGCGGGCCGTGCGGGGAGTGGGTGCAGATTCAGGTTCAATCCTGGATTCCGTTGGGTTGTCGGTATCCTCAGCTTCGGCATCAGCCGACTTTGGGGATGGCTCACTGTTTGGCGTTTGCTCAGCAGGTGCTGTTGCTTCCTGCCTGGCAGGCGCTTTGTACTCGAACGTGCCGTTGACCTTGATCCAGTCGATGTACAGCAGACGACCTTTCAGGCTGGCGCCCGGTTGGCCTTGTTTATCGCCTTTCTCATAGAGAAATGGGTCAATCCACAGGTCGCCGATACGGAACGACAGCAAGACCTTTTTCTCGGCTTTGACGGCGTCCATATAGAGGCGAATCAAACGTTCAGCTTCGCCCCCTACGACCTTGCAGTCGAAGCGGGTGTACTCGACTGCATCAGTGGCGCCGTGCAGGGCCGCGATATCGCAGGCCATGAACGGCAGGCCGCGGCGGACTTGTACTTCACGAACACGGTTGAGGTAGCCGATACCGACGGTGTGCAGATTGAAGTAAGTGGTCGCTTCTTGGGATTGGTTGGCGTGGGCCATGGTGGTTCTCCTTTCAAGGAAAAACGGCGACGCACAGTTCCCTGACGGGGAAGTGAGTCCCCGTCAGGGTGGGTAAGGTGAAGGTGAGCGATGAACGACTCGACACCGGCAAGCCGATGACAATCAGAACGATGCGCTTGGGCAATAGCGATGCAGCAGAAGAGGATCCGCGGTAGTGGTTTGCGGATCTGGGGATAGTGGGCATTCATCACCGCTGAAGCGGTAATCGTGCGAGCCTCCGAATGCTGATCGCACTTGGGTAAACCACCACAAGCGTGGCGTAGCCTTGAAGGTTCAAGCTACCTGGGCTGGGCTGTCAACGACAGCGAACCACGTCCTTTTTATAAGCCTGTCACAGGGGAGCGTCAAGGCGCCGCAACCCGAGTTTTTATGGCCGGAATTCAGTGGCAATCACTGGACGGACGAAAGTGAAGAGTAGGCCTGGCGGGGGGGCCAGGCGAGGAACAGAAAAGCCACCTTAGGCGGTCTGACCCAGTCGACAAGCTCCTCGCAAAACTTGATTTAACTGCGCCATGATTCGCCAACCGACCCTTATCGTGGCCTGGGTCGGAATATGCTGGCACGCATCCGCGCACAAAAGGTGCCCAGTGTTTCCCCGGCGGGCTCCGGGACTGAATGCGATCGCCGTAGCGGATGACCACTGATGCCGGGGAGGCAACAGTGGTCATCCGCCACCACGATCAGGTCGAGCACAAAACGGGAACGAAATTCCGCAGAAGAGAAGGCTCCGAACTCTAGGAGTCCGACCGAGCTACCCGGAGCGAATCGGTCTTGGGTCGCCGTAGGCGATGATCCTGAGGCACTACAGCAGAGCGGGTGTGACGACGTCAAGCCAGCGGGCGAAGAGGTTATTTGCTACTGAGATGAGCGGCCAGCTGTTCGACGGTCGTCAGGATAAAGGCACGGTCGCTTTCTTGAAGGCCGCTCAGCAGGCCTGCGATCATTTGGCCCTGGTCGTTGGGGCGACTGCTCGACTCCGTCAGCAGTTCATCCATCCGGCAGTCGAAGATGTCCGCCAGTTGCATCAGCTTGACCACGGAAAGCTCCACCACACCCCGCTCAAGGCGCGAAATGGCTTCGCTGCCGATCCCCAGCCGTTCAGCCACCTCTTCCTGGGTCAGATTACGCTGAGTGCGGTGCTTCGCGATCATGCGTCCAATTTGGGCTTGGGTTGGATGTTTATGTGCCAAGTGATGAGTTCTCCAATTCAACCCGAATGGTTGAGCAAAGACCCATTGACATGAACATCCTTAACGGTTGAGTATCGACTTAAAGGGTTGTTATATTGACTGAAATAGCTATTTGGCGCGACGTGACATCTATTCCTCCAGGAATCAGAGGCCGAAGTGACCAGTGAGACTGAGCGGTCTGATAGGACCAAATGGAGGAAAGTTGAGCATGGATGAGCAGCACGAGAACGACATGGATCTGATCTGGGATCGAACGCTGGAGCTGTTCATCAAGATCCATGACTGCCCTGATAGCCCCGAACATCTCGACAGCCTCGTTCATTGGCTAAACGAAGATCCTGCTAACCTGAAAGCGTTCAATGAACTGGGGCAGATATGGATCGCGACAGGCATCGCCTTGGCCCGTGAAATCGGACAACCGCTAGAGGACTTGGAGAAGGATCAGGCGCCGTTGATGATGCACTGACAGCACCCCCGAGGTTCATGTGAGCGCCAATGGTGCCTTATGGACGACGTATACCTTTGCTGATCGGCACAGTGCCTTTGCAGCCCGGGTAGTGGGAACATGACCAGAACGGTCCTGATTTTCCCTTCCTCCTAAGCATTGAGGCGTTGCAAATGGGGCAGACAGGCCCGGCTTCGACCGGTACTGACAAGGTGAGTGCTCCGCTGTTTGAGATCAACTGCGTAATCCAGTGCGCCTGCCTGGCAACGAATGCATCCAAGGTCAGACGTCCCGCTTCGATTTCATCCAGAGCTTGCTCCCAGATCGCTGTCATACCCGGATCCGCGACTGCTGCGGGTACCGATTCGATCAGGGTATGGGCCGCTGCGGAGGCCGTTAATGCACGTTTTTTCTTCAGCAAATAGCCGCGATCAATCAACCCCTTGATGATGCCGGCTCGCGTGGCTTCGGTGCCGATACCGGTGGTGTCCCGAAGTTTCTGTTTCAGACGCGGGTCGTTGACCAGCTTGGCCACATTTTTCATCGCCTTGATCAGGTCGCCCTCGGTGAGCGGTTTGGGCGCCGCGGTGCGCATGGACTTGAGTTCGACGTCGTCCACTGCGCACTGCATCCCCTGTTGTAAGGCGGGCAACACCTGGGACTTTTGACTGGACTCATCGTCGTCGGCGTTGTCGGAGAGTAAGCCTTTCCAACCGTGGATGAGGATCTGTTTGCCAACAGCAGTCAACCGTTCGGCGCCGCACTCCAGTTCGACCTCGGTTCGATCAAACACGTGATGCGGCAGAAATTGCGCGAGGTAGTGGCTACGAATCAACTCGTAAACTTGGCGCTCTTGTTCGGACATCCGCGCAAGGTTTGCCGGCTCGGTGGTGGGGATGATGGCGGGCTGCGCGGTGATCTTGGCATCGTTCCATGCTCGTGAGCGCAATGATCGATCGATGCTTCCGAGCGCTGGGTGTAACGCGGGATCCATTCTGAACAGGGCATCGAATACCGCGGCTACCTCGTTGAACATGCTCTCTGGTAAATAACGGCAATCGCTGCGCGGATAGCTGGTGGCTTTGTGGGTTTCATACAAGGTTTGGGCGATGTTCAGTGTTTCCTGAGCACCGAGTCCCAACTTGCGTGAACAGACTTCTTGCAGTGTGCTCAGGTCGAAGGGCAGGGGTGGCGCTTCGCGCAAATGCTCAGTCTGCAGCGAGACTACGGTGGCGGTCTTGCTGCCAGAAAGCGCTTGGACGGTCTGACTGGCGAGCGCCTGCTGCAGGCAGCGACCGGCTTCGTCACGTCCTGAGCTTGGCGGTATCCACGACGCGATGAAGGGTTGCCCCATTGAAGACAGGTGCACATCCACCACCCAGTACGGCACAGAGACGAAGCTGGCAATCGCGCGGTCTCGTTCAACCACCAAGCGCAAAGTGGGCGTTTGGACGCGTCCAACCGACAGCACGCCGTCATAGCCCGCCCGCCGTCCTAGTAGGGTAAACAAACGACTGAGGTTCATACCAATCAGCCAATCGGCGCGGCTACGGGCGAGGGCGGAGTGATAGAGCGGGAAGGTCTCCTGACTAGACTTCAGCGAGGACAGTGCTTTGCGAATCGACGCCTCGTTGAGTGCGGATAACCAGAGGCGCTCAACAGAGCCACGATAGTTACAGAGCTCCAGTAACTCGCGGGCAATCATTTCACCTTCGCGATCGGCGTCGGTGGCGATGACGACGGTGGTAGCTTCGCTGAGCAGGTGTTTGATGATTTTAAACTGCGCGACAGTCTTGGGTTTGACCTCAACCCTCCACTGCGCGGGAATGATCGGTAGATGATCCAACGACCAGGTTTTGTACTGATCGCCATAGGCTTCAGGTGGGGCCGTTTCCAGCAGGTGACCGACACACCAGGTAACGGTTGTCTCGCGTCCGATCAAGCAACCATCGCCACGTCGGCTGGCTCCGAGAACCTTGGCGATGTCACGACCTTGGGAGGGTTTCTCGCAGAGAAAGAGACGCATAGAACTGCTCCGGGTTGAGTTCGGAGCAGCGTTGTTTGAAACAGCTGTGGCGAGCTATGTGAAACCTGAATGACAGGTTTCTCATATTATTCTGTGAGTGCCGTCTTGATTGGGAGTGAGGCTACTACCTTGTAGTCACGTGGACGACAGTGCTTCACGAGCAGCGAGTGATGACAGGCCAGGAACTTCGCGCAAAGGCGCAATTTTTATGCCTCAAGTTAGTCATGCCGATGGTGGCTGCCCTCTGCGCTTTTTGGACTTCGACGCAGGCGAGCTGGCCTGGTCGGTAGCCTGCCCGACGGGAGCCGCAGACGAGGCTGATTCACTTGAGCGCTCCCGCATGACCACGTTCTGCACGCGGTGAGGCAGGATGCCGACACGACGCGCCTCGATCTTGAAGGTGACCCGCGCATTGTCTTCACTGTCCTCCCACTCATCGCGCACGGTGCGGCCCTCTACCAACACGCGCATGCCTTTCTGGTACAGCGTGCTCCAGTGTTCAGCCTCGCGGTGCCAGAGCTCGACCGGCGCCCAATAGCCGCCTCGATCCTCATAGCTGCCATCGCGGGGCACGGGGTTATCGAAATACACATTCAGGCGCAGCAAACGGCGTGGCTCGTCATTGCCTGACGGGAACTCCTGGAACTCTGGCGCACTGCCGATGTTGCCTTCGCCGACGAAAAAAGTACTCATCGTGATATCTCCGCTACTGGTGTGAACTGGCGCAGCACCCGTTCGGCGCTGGCCATTTTGATTGCGCAGGTTGAGGCCTGACGGTAGAGCGAATGCACCACGCTCATCTGCAAGTTCAGTGCGATGCGCTCGCATTCGAAACGGTGCAATCCCTCGCGTACGGCTTGCTGCAAGGCCTTGTTGGAGACCTGGCGTTCCCAGACCGCAACGCCCATACGGGCAAAGTCACGGGTGCGCCATCGCAAAAAGGTGCTGCCCGCGCTGGTGTTCTGCAGCACCAATCGAATATCCAGCAGCGAGTAAGGGGGCTGTCCGGCTTGCTGCACCACAGCTTCCATCAGGCGACGTAACTGCGCCTCGGTTTCCCTCGCCACCTGCGCCAGGTATTCCAGCTCCCCCTTACTCTTAAAAGGTTTTAAAAGGCCTTTTAGGGAGGCTGCGTGTTCGAGCTGTCGATAGGCATCGGGTGTTAGTGTTTCGAGGGGCATTGGTTGAGCCGGTATCATGGGACTCATGCTTCGTCCTCCGGCTCATCTACTGTCGTAGATGGCTCTACTGCGTTCTCCGCCAACGCGTCAGCGTCATCCACCGCCACAGCACCACGACGAACGATGGGTGGCGCGAACTGGGAGCGGCGATGCCCCTCAAGGATGTCCGTGGGGGGCAAACCCATTCTCTCGATTGCCGCCAGAGCACGAGCGTTGTTCGCCGCCATGTCATCACGGGTGACGCCAGCATGCCGATAGCGCTGGGCCTGGCCGAACAGGCTGCGCAGCAGATGGGCTCCGTCGTCGATCCAGGCTTCCATGTCTCGGCGACCGATCAAGGCGGTGTGATGGGCCAACAGGGTATGCCGCACCAGCGTGTCGTAGTCAGTCAGCAGGTAGACGGCCAGGAAGCCCAGCTGGCTGCCGATGTACAAGGGTAAAGTGACGGGGTGGATATTGAGGTTATCGCCCATGTCGATCTGCGTCGGCAGGTCCTGTCTGATCCGGTCCAACTGCTGGGTCAATTCCAGCATCCCAGCCTTGGCCTGCATCAATTTTTCTTCGAGCTGCATGATCGCCCAGTCGGCATAAGGATCGTCCTGCGCTGCGGCTTGTTTGATCAGGTTAGTGACGCTGATGTAGCCGGCCATACCCATGATCGAGTGGACGCCTTCGCGTGCGGTTCGACCTTGCCAGATTCGGGCGGCGTGGTGGGTGTGCAGTGTCAGGGTGATGCTGCTGCGCAATGAGCCCAGGTTGAGCTGATAGTGATCGGCCACGGTGTCGTCCTCGCATAGGCTTGGACGGGAACGTTGCGACAGATGAGGGTCAAGGACAGCCGAAAAGCTGAATGCGGTGTGTTCGATTTGGTTCGAGACGGTTAATTTCCGACGCGCCCGACAGTGATGCCAGTGGCATCAAATCTACTGACGTCCAGAGCGTTTGCTGCGCAGCTGGCGCAGTTCATCCAGGCACGCTTGGGCGAGGGCTGAGGCAGGTTCGCCCTTTTTCCTAAGCTGGCGCGGGGGAGCGGGTGGCGGTTCTGCAATGGGTAACGATTCAGCCTGACCTGCCCAAGGGCGGAAATCGCCTTTCAGCGCCCGCTGGATCAGGCCCATCAGATACGCCGCCGGTTTGCGGACGCTGCCTGCCGCACACCGTGCGGCCGCTTCGTTGAGCACCGCCTGCCGATCCGCTGGTTACAGCTTGTTCAGCGTCACGGTAACGGCCTGCCGCTCGCTCGGACTCAGGTGCAGCGGATCGGGCCAGTGTAGGTTATCCACTGCTGGGGTCGCGCGCGGTACAGTACAACTACTTTCTTTTAATACAGTACAGGCGGCATTCGGATTCCGAACGGTGCCGGAAACATGGGCGTTCGGACCCGGTTCGGAATCCGAACGAGGTTCCACACAATTCCGAACGAGGTGGTCGCCACCCAGTTCGGACTCGTGTAACGCTTCATTGGGCGCCTTATCCAATCCTTGTTTTGTCCAATGGTCGCCCCAACTGTCGAGCCGGGTGGGGAGTCGACCCAGATCGATATCGGTGTCTTGGCGGACTTCTTCCAAAACATGCTGAGCGACAATTCGCACAGCCTTGGTCGCATGAGAGAGGGCATGTCCGACCAGCTCCAGATAATCCTGATCCAGCTCCATGGCTTCGGCGGGAGTTAACGGCTCATCGTGCAGGACATACAGAGAACCTTGAAGGCGCCCGCTGAGCTGATCGCGGCCACGACTTACCAAACTGAGCCAGCGAGTCAGCCTGAGCATCGTCAAGACGCGAGCGATGGTTTCACGGGAGGCTGACGCGCCGTAGGGCACGCTTGACAGATAAGGCTGCAGATCTTCATAGCGCGGTGTGACCACGCCCTGACCTTGCAGCATGAGTCTAAATACTTGCCAGGCATTTCGTTCCAATGGCGTTAGCCGACTATCCAGCAGCAAGCGACGCGGCACGACTTCGTGAGATTGGCCACTGAACAAAAAGCCCGCCTGCATGGCCTGGTTGGAAGGATGTTCAGTGGTAGGGCGTGCGGGCCAGCGTTCACTCAGCTGCTGGGTGCATTGCTGCAGGACACGTTGCCAGCGACCGGACGGGGCAGTGTTCATGTTCCGTTGCTGTAATGGTCGATCTGCTGCCAAACGATGGTCAAGCTGATCTGTTGCTCCTCTGCCAACATCATCATGGCGTCGAGCTGATCCTCAGCACCGTCCTCAGCGCGTAGTTGGCACCAACGCTGCCAGAGCGCATGTTCCTGCGCTTCACTCAAGTTCTGGGGGCGGCCCTTACGGGTTTCTATTTTGAGCAGACGTCGGCGCAGCGCAGTTTCCGAATGCGCCAAGCCGAAGCACTGATACATTATGGTACTGCTGGCACCGAGCTTTAGCGCTCGGTTGATCAAGCGCTCGTTATGTTCGTCGCGTTCGGCCTGGTCGATCAACCGATGCAACACCGGCGAATCAATCTTGACCTCAACCCAGGGGACTGTGGCATGGGCCAGGCGTGACAGTGTGGTCGGCGGTAATGATTGCAACAGGTAGATGTCCTCTTCACCCAGTCCGAGTGCTTTGCAGCGGTGCAGATTACCCAGGCGCAACTCGTGAAGGACCTGGGTCAGCATGGCCTGGTTGAGCACATTGAAGGACAGGTTCATGGCAACTCCCTTGGCGAATCGTCTTCATGGGTAAGCGTTAAGTCGATCAGGCGCCGGGCTAAGCGAATGAGGCGATACAGTTTGATTAACAAACTATCAGGCAATCGCTCCAGTCCTACGTCCACGGCGGGACGATCTGCCAGCGGGAGTTGATAGACCCCCAATAGCAGTTGCCCGAACAGGGCTGAGGGCAATTGCTTGCGATCCTCCCAGTTCACTTCGTCTTGGGCACGCAGCAGCGCCAAGAGCAATAGGTGAACGCCGGCCGCACGAGGCGCTGCAAGATTAGGTTGCTCGATGCTGAGGGCGAAGCCCAGGCCATGCTTCTGGTCGATGATGCTTTCGGGATGTCCGGCATAGGCCGCCATTTCCCGAGCCAGGTCGGCGATGGCTAAACGCAGTTGTTCGGGGGTATCCAGTGTTGGCGCGATGATCCAGATGTCGTCGATCGGGCAGGTTTCGACGATCTGTGTTGGTTCGGTGGCAGTGGCGCGATCAATCTGTTCGCGGATCTGCTGGACACGTGACGGAGGGCTGACTGCTGATGCGACATTCGTTTCGGGCAGCATGAGCTGCTGCTCTTGTGCTGTTTCGGTCTGGGTTCTGGTCTCAGTTGATTTGGGGAGAGGGCCTGCCACGGTTTCAGCAGTGTTTGGCGGATGGCTGTTCTCTGAGGGACTGACAGGCGTCCGGATGAGCCGCTGTGTATCGCTCAGTTCCAGAGCCAACATGCGGTAGGACTGTCCGAGTAAGCGGCTCATGCGTTCGAGCAGTTCATCCTGGACTCGCTCAAGATCAAAGGACTCGGGGTCGGCATCAAATTGGCCCAAGGTGTCGAACCAAAACTCGGGGAACGCAATTGCGTCGGTCGGATAGCGATTCCAGGTTTGTTCAGCCTGGCTACGCAGAGCAATCAGGCGTTCAATTTTGGGTTTACCCAATCCGGCATACAGGGTTTGTGGGATTGCGGGCAGTAGGTATTCGAGGGTGTCGAGCATCCGGCTGATGTGCGACTGTGAAATGGGGTAGCCCCCAGCGGCAAGACGTCGTGCCAGCTCGCGTTGCGAGAGTGTTGCTCCATCTGGTTCGAGCATGGTCTTGAGTTTGGCTACCGCCAGAGCACGTTCGATGAAGGTGAGTTGGCCGTGCAGATCACTTTCGGCCAGATGGCCGAGCAGGGTGGTGATTTCATTGCTCCAGGGTCGGAACAGGCAATGAATGCGGAAGTAGCGCTCATCACGAGTTTCCTGCCACAGCTCGCCGAGAATCGCCAAGCGAGTATTACCGCCGTTGCGGATGATGAAATAGGTTTCACCCGGGCGGCGGGTAATCGGCGGTGGTTGATCCAGCCCGCGTTCACGGATCGAAGCCTTGATATCCTCATACAGCGGATTACGGATGAAGCGTGGGTTGTGTTCGTAGGGCCGCAGTTGCTCCAGCGTGACCAGCATGGGGGTGTCGATGACCGGATCGGACAGTCGCTCCAATTCTGGACCCCGAGGAAAATGGTCCTGGTGCAGTTTGTCGATGATCTCCTCCTGACTGAGCTTCTTCATTGGAAAAGCCTCAGTTAACGCCTGTTACGCAAATGGTCACCGACCTCGAACTTGACGATCTCGGCTGTTCTCGAGTCTTCGAAATACCGAGACAGTGTCGCGAGAAAACAACCCATGACCGATCTCCCACGCTGCAGGCGAAAGACCACGGTGCAGTATTCCTCGCTAGGTGGATGATCTTGTCGAATGGAAGGCTGAACGATGATAGGAAACTGATTCAACATTAAAAGACTCCTTGCCAACGCTGTTGGCCACAAGTTTGAACAAACAAAATGGCCTGGGGGGAAACACCGGTTTCGGGATTCGCCTTATCGAACCTCCGCGTATCTGCTCACTTTAGAAATCAGTTCACGCCATTCTGGAAACAATTCAATGGCTAGCGCTTGCATGGTTTCCAGCGCTGGTCGTGAGCGTCGTTGACCTGACTGGCGAGTCTCGATTCGGTGGGCTGGTAGACCAAGGGAGGCGGCGTTGAGATAAGCCACTCGGTCTGGAACTACTGTGTCTAGGACTGAGATGTTGGGAGCCCCAGTAAAGGCGTCATGTAAGCCACGGATGATCATTCGCGTGTCTACACGGATGCTATTTACTTGGTTTAGCAGCAGTCGTAACGGTGGAAGCGTGATACCCAGGTGGCGAAATGGTTCGAGTTCACCGAACAGCTTCAAAGTGCCGCGGCGCAGTTCGCGGGCGGCTAGCATTTCCGGTGTGATGGGGGAGAGGGCTGTATCGCAGGCAAGGACGGCCATCTCCAGCAGCACGCTGCGTGCGCCTTGGGTGTCGATCAAAAGCAGGTCATAACGGGGGCGGAAATCGTCGAGCAGATTGCGCAGCCGTAGTCGCCCGTTAGGGGCGTGCATCAGCAAAGTACTCAGTCGGCCTTGGTCGTCGTTCGAGAGGATCAGATCCAGACCGGCAACCACCGTCGTGGAAATTATCTGCGCAGGACCTGTCTGGTTGAGCGCAATGAGTTCGTACGCACCTGCGTCAGCCTTCTGGTTCAAAGCGTAATAGCTGGAGAGAGTGGGTTGGATATCCAGATCGAGCAACAGGACGCGTAGGCCAGCATCCGCCAGCAGCCCGCCGAGATTGGCAGCCACTGTGGTTTTGCCTACTCCACCTTTGGTGGACACCACCGAGACCACACGCATGGCATCAGGCCTGCTGCGCCAAACGCTCAGTGATCCATCGTTCGATCTCCCGTGAGTCCCAGCCGACGGCGCGCAGTCCAATGCGTTTGGCCTGAGGGAATTTACCTTCCTTCATCAAGTTGTAGATATGCGCACGCTTGAAGCCGGTTTTACGCTCCACTTCCTCACGCCGCATGATGTGACGTTCGACCGAGGGTTGATTTGCTTCAGTGATGGGGGCGGGATGGCTGGGCATGATGGTCACTCCTGGCTTCGATTGACGCGTAGTGGGAAGTGATCTGAATTAAATAGTGGAAGAGACGTGGCGTCATTGCGCCGCAACGGGAGTGATTGCAGTGCAATCCGCCTCATCGATTTATGAGGTTGCGCTTACCAGCAGCAAATTTTTCGTCCAGCGTACGCTTGGTTATGCCCGGTACGTTTTTATAATGAGCGGTTAGCGCGTCAACGATGGCCGCTTGGGACTGGAAAACCGACAATGGTTTTCCAGCCGGGGACTTGTCGAGAAACAGATTGACCATCGCCCCGATAATGTTGAGATAGACGGATTCGCTGCGATCGCTGATTTTACGATTGGTCTTGAGCAAGTCGTGTATGTTCTTTCTTTCCAATCCGATGGCTTCAAGGTCGTTAAGCAGCTGCTGATGAGCTGCGTCCAAACTCTTTATTTGCACTTGCAAAGCATCCCGATCACCTTGCAGTGTTAAGTATGTTTCAATGCTAATGGCTCCTTTTTGATTGGGCCCCTCCCCAAAGAGAAACGCTGGTCGTTGGTCAGGATAATATCGCGACATCCAAAATCTTAGATCAGTGTGGCGGACGGTTATGTGGTCGTAATTAACGGGAGTACCAATGGCCACTGGCACGCCGAAACACCCATAAGCGAGCTCCCCGTGTTGAATGGCATCGATAATTTTTTCCGTATTTGCATGCAGGCAGGGCCACTGCGGGAAGCTATTTTTGAGCCGGCTTGGGCAGCGCTGAGCCACTTCGAGTATTTCTTTTTCGTAGGTAATCAAGTTGCACCAACGCAAGGCTGCATCAATGGGCCTATAAAAAAGTTTTGCATAGAGGTTGCAGCTTTGACTCGCATACATAAAGCGTCACTCCATTGAGATGTTTTGCTCCTGATTTTGCAAGTTGGTGTATGATTGTTCGGTGTGGAATCCGCATGAGTTGAGGGTTTGTCGATGAGGTTAGTGTGTAGTTGTCGTTTAATATTATTGTTGTGCGTGGTTTATGTAGTGAATGGTATGTTTGGTCTGTTGTGAAGGGGGGTGAGTTGTTTGTCTTGTGTTTATATGAGTCGGTTTTTATTTGCCTTCTTGTCGAGAGGGAGCTCTAATTTTATGGTGATAAAAATTTATGATTATTCAGAATAATCTACTGCATTCCTTCGTCGCGAAAATGACAAATTATTGATTAATTCTGCCATATTTGAAGGTGGGCTCTCCATTACTATGTCGTTGACGCCTGAGGCGGGCGACGGCGCCAGGTCCCCGGACTGTTCTCCTGTACTTGGCGGCGTTCGCGCAAACTTCAAATCAGTGAATTTGGCGCAAATGTTGTTAAGCAGAGGGCCGCACCGCACAGCACCCCCAGGCCTCGCAGAACACATAGCTACCTACTGGATGAGCTGCGAATATTAGGATCACCCTAGCCGCCCTTTGAGCCTCAAGTTTGAGACGAACCCAGTGCCTGGCGCAAATCGTCGACAAGGTCCTCAATCGCCTCGATTCCTACCGACAGACGAATCATTGGTTTCACGCCAGCCTTCGCTTGTTCCTGCTTGTTCCTGCTTGTTCATCTGCCGATGAGTAGTGGAAGCAGGATAGTTGTGGCATGGTGACGTTATTGTCACCTGCGCGGGTTAGAGTTTGAATCGCATAGTGGATCGCCGCGCTGCCGGTCGATACGGCCAGACCTGCTATGCCACCTTCGAGGGCGGCCATCCGTTGTTCCAGCGCATCATTGGTGGGATTCATGATTCTGGTGTAAATGTTGCTTGGCAGGTCCAGATTGAATAGGTCGGCGCCGTGTTGGGCGTTATCGAATTCGAAGGCAACGTTCTGGTAGATCGGCTCGGCGACGGCATTGGTGGTCGGGTTGGACTTGAAACCATGGTGCAGCGCGATGGTGGCGTCTTCCATGATTGGTATTGATCTCTAAAAGTATTCCAATTTTTGTAGCGTGAAGAACTGTAAAAATTTATTATGCCGATCTTTGAGTACTTTGATCCAATAAGTCGAATCTACCGAAGGGATGTGCCCCCTACGCTGCTCGCAGATTAATATGCAGGTGTCCCACCTTAGGCTTGTGATCACGCATTCGAGGCAACATTAGACGCGGCTACAGATCTCCGAGCACGACTCCACTGTCGAATAAAGTGCTCAGATAGGATCTGATTGCCACGTTTCAGCGCCATAAAGCCGCCGTCACGACCTTGCCGTTAGGTTCGGACAGCTTAGTTCGCCGACTGCTTAGGGACCGTCTTAGATTCATGCGTGAATGAATATCGAACAGGGGGTGGGGTATGAACCGTGGAGACAGTGGAATTCGGGAGAATTTTGGATTTCGGGTTTATGATCGAGTCCTTCCAGAGCGGCAAAGCAGTCTCACCCCACAGTGCTCAATGTTTCTTTAAAGCAGAGTTTCGAACACCTCGAAACTAATAACGTGAGAAGGACCTGCAATGATTCAGAGGGAAAGTGATTGTGCATCGAGGCTGCATCACGCCAGGCGATTTTTATAATCCAGCGTTTGGAGCTTGTAGCTGGTGTGAGGTTGTAGTCAACGCAGTGTGGCGAAATTCGTTTTATATTTTTTAGTGGCGACAGAACCTCCATGCACAGGTTGTCATTCATTTGTGCTTATCCATTTGTACTTGTAGCTCAATTGTATTGATTGCCAGCTTTGACATATGAAGGTCTCTGACGCAGAACATGGCGGGAGGTATTTAGGAAAATTATTTTTATGAGAACTAAATTCTGGATCCCCAAGTCCTTGGCCTCTGCGATATTTGTAGAGGTGATAGATTGTTTTTGAGATGGGAATAATTTATAGAAAAACTGTTGCGAGAAAATGACAAAATATTGATCATGTCCGCCAGATTTGGACGGATCTTGGCCCAAATGAGCAGACCCTTTGGGTCTTCTCCAGCGGTAGATGAGATTACTTTAAGTTTGGAAAAGGCAATGTTGTATAAAAAGCACCGCTGCGTTGTAGGTGCGAAATGTTAATGGGTCGATTTGAAGCGTGTGCGATGCTCCTTGGGTGTGATGCCAAAATTCTTCACAAACCTTCTGATAAGGGTCGACTCACTACCAAGTCCGCAGTGCTGGGCTATGGTCTTGAGTGGGCTGTTTGAATTTGTCAGCATATCGCGGGCCGCATCTAATCGAAGTATCTCTACCATTTTGCTTGGCGTTTTTCCCATAGATTCTGAATACTTACGTGTAAATGTTCTTTCACTCATGTTCATGAAATTTGCGAGCACTGGCACTGTTAAATCGGTGCTTAGATTCTCATGAATCCAGGCGTGTAAAGCTGAGAACTGGCTGCTCTTCGATTGCAAGATCAAGGATGGACTGAATTGATTCTGATCTCCCGAACGTTTGAGAAACATTACCAGATGTCGAGCAACCTCTAGTGCAACGGCGTGTCCCAGGTCTTCTTCTACGATGGATAGCGCTAGGTCAATTCCTGATGTAACACCTGCAGATGTCCATATGTATTCATCATTAACAAATATAGGGCCACGCTTAACTATTATTGATGGAAAAAGTCTCTCCAGTTCGTCATACGCGGACCAGTGAGTGGTTACTTTTCGTCCGTCCAGTTTCCCGGCAAAAGCTAGTGCGAATATGCCAGTGCAAACAGAAATCAACCGCTTGGCTTTTTCTGTGTGGTTTATGAAGTGCGTGGCAAACTTTGGATCTTTGCAGAAATCATGAATGCCTGGTCCGCCAGGTATAACTAATGTATGCGGCGAAGAGGTTTCTGCTTGCAGAGTTTCAGTGGTTACTGAAAAATTCGAGCATATCTCAGTGGTCTGGGTTAACGCTAAAATAGAAATCGCATACGGTTGGTGATCGGGGCGGGAAAAGCGGTTGGCTGCCATGAACACGTCTAGAGGTCCTGCCAAGTCAAGTAAACTTACTTTCGGGTAGGTTATGAATTGTATGGATTTGGGACCCATAAATAGCTACTCCATGAGAAACAAAATCTGGATTCGTTCATCTGACGACTCGCTGAGTAATTTTGAGTACCCGAGCGGCCCCCGCAATAGATATCTATAGGCCTTTTGATAAATGTCATGAGCTTCTGGTGAGTGGCGCTGCTCGAGCGCTAAAACAAGCCCATCCATGACTACAGTTTACGTAAAAATTTCTGCCCTACGGCGAGAAGCGTGACATTTAGCTTGGGGAAAAGCTTCGGTATCGCGCTACGGCTTGGAGAGCTCGCCAGCATAAGATCTCAAGTGCCAGTCGTGGCTGCTTTGCCGGACGTCGTTCCTAGCGGGCCTCGACCGTTAGGTTGACGTAACCGTCCGGGCAATACACCTTCCTGACGCCATCGCTTAAGGCGATGGTGTCCACCTAAATTACGCGGACACAATCATCCTTATTGGCCGAGGTCGGAACGTGTGTTCGCCGGCCCCTTACTGTGTTCAATCAGTGGGTGGAGTTCCGCAGGCTGAGCCTGAAGGAAGGGCGTCAAAGCACGCGCTCGGAGATATTAAGGATCTTCAATAAAGACGTTCTGCCGATACTGGGCAACTCCAAGCATCGCTGAGAGTGCCTCAGATACTCTGTCCATACTCTCTATCACTGTGCTAGCAATAGCGTTTCCCTGAGCCAAATTGCGTACATCTTCGTTGGGGCGACGACCCTCAAGTGTTCGAATCCTCGAAGCTGAAGGTCGATTACCCAACGAGTTGCAGCCATGAGTGTATTGGGCAACCCATCGCGAGAGCATGTCCGGTAACTGTGTTGGATTGTCACCTAATGTTCGCTCAATGGTTTGACCCCAGGCAACGATGGCCATGGCTGCTGCCGGTTAGTAAGGCTGCTTGGGTATTGGTTGCTTGTTCATACCGTCCTGCATTGGCGTCATCTTTATGGACGTGAGCAAGGCGATGATTGCTGTCCACTGCTGATGAAATAGCTGTTGAGTTGGAATGATCCTTAAGAATCGTCGAGACATGGCTGAGGCTTAAAACCGGTAGGCAATTCATACCCGTCTCCAGCATTTTGGGCATAAGTGTGTTCGGTGGCGATCCCTGGATGGTCCAGAGAAAACTGACGCACCTTCTCGCCTGAACGCTCTGCGCGGTCGAGGCGTGCGGCTGCTTGCTGGATAAGCTGTTGATCGAGTATGACTAGGGTCTCTTAGTGAGGATTGACGATGGCAGCCCGGGTGCGCAGCACCAGCACGCCGCCAAGGGCGATGAACAGGGCCAGCACATAGAGGGCGAGGCTGGCGCTCTGGGTGGTGTCGCGCATCCAGCCGATCAGGTAGGGCGCGAAGAATGAGGCGATGCTGCCAAAGGAGCTGATCAGCGCGATACCGGCGGCCTGGGTGCCGTTGGACAGGAAGGCCGGCGGCAATTGCCAGAACATCGGCAGCGCCGCACTGGCGCCCATGCCAGCGACGATCAGGCCTGCCAGCACCAGGGTCGGGTTGCCAGGTGAGAGCCCGGCGGCCGCAATGCCCAGCGCTGCCATCAACAGTGGCACGCACAGGTGCCAGCGGCGTTCGCGATGGCGGTCGGACGAGCGCCCGCAACCGATCATGAAAAAGCAGCCGGCCAGGTAGGGCACCGCGCTGAGCAGCCCGACCTTGCCGTCGCTGCCGATGCCGGCGCCATGGATCAGGGTCGGCATCCAGAAGGCCAGGGTGTTCACCGCCAGCATCACGGCGAAGTACACCGCCACCAGCAACCACACCTGGCGGTTGTGCAGAATTGCGGAAAACGAGGTGATGGATTTTCGCTGTTCTTCGCTGTGCAGTTGCTCGCGCAGGTGTTGTTTTTGCGCAGGTGTCAGCCAGGTGACGCTCTCGAAATTGTCCGGCAGGCATTTGAGCACCACCAGCCCGAGCAGAATCACCGGCGCGCCCTCACTCACGAACATCCACTGCCAGCCGCGCAGGCCGCACAGGTCATGAAAATGCTCGAGGATGCCGCCCGAGAGCGGCCCGCCGATCACCCCGGCCATTGGCACCGCTATCGCAAACAAGGCAGTGATTTGTGCGCGCCGACCGGCCGGGTACCAGCGGTTCAGGAACACTAGGATGCCCGGAAAGAAACCCGCCTCGGCGACCCCGAGCAAAAAGCGCAGCACATAGAAGCCGCTCGCGCTTTCGACCAGGAACATGCAGGTCGACAGTGCGCCCCACACCACCATCAGCGTGGCGATCCATCGCCGTGGGCCGACGCGGTCCAGGGCCATGTTGCTTGGCACGCCGAACAGCGCGTAGGCGATGAAGAACAGGCCGGCGCCGAACCCGTAGACTGTGTCGCTGAAGTTGAGGTCGGCGCTCATCTGCATCTTGGCGAAGCCGATGTTGATGCGGTCTAGGTGGGCGAACAGGTAGCAGATCAGCAACAGCGGCATCAGCCGCCAGGTGATGGCGCTGTGGGTGCGGTCGCGGGCGACGGTTGCAAGGGTGTCGGCGGTATTGGCTGTGCTCATGGTTTTATACTTTTTGTCTGAGAGGCCGATGGGACGAACGGGCTGGGACGGGTTAACTCACCTGTGCCTTGAGGAAGGCGTGCACATTGTTCTGCTTGAAATTTAGCTGCACGTGCAATTCGGCCATTTCAAACGACAAGGCCAGCAGGCGATGGGCTTGCAGCTCGGCGAAGTGCGCGGTGATCACCTCGAAGAGCGTTTCGGCGACGGCCTGCCGTGTTGCCAGGTCGCGGCCATGGCCGACCTTGAGGGTCATGTGCACGAAGGCGTAGTCGTGCCTGCCGTCGGCCATGCGCCAGGTGTCCAGGCGCACGCCGCGGCTGCGGATGCCGCCCAGCGGGAACACGCCGCTGTCGCCCAGGGTGGCGTGGACTTTTTCGAACAGGCCGGGCAGGTCTGCCTGCTGTTCGATGTTGTCGGTGTACTCAGCGATGAAGTGGGGCATGGAACCTCCTGCGTCGGTAGCTTTTAGTGGCAAGCTTCAAGCGGCAAGTGAGCGTGATCGGCCTGTAGCTTGTAGCTGTTCTTGTTCAAACCGGGAAAATGGCGTTGATCTGCCCGGTGCCCGAGCTGCCGAAGGGTTCGGTGATGATCTCGGCGGGCTTGGCGTACTCCGGCCCGCCGAGCAACCCCAACAGCATGGCGGTGTCGTGCATCTTGCCTTCGCCAAAGCAGTGCTCGGCGTAGTCGGGGAGCATGGCGCAGAACTCTTTCCAGCGACCCTGGCGCCACAGTTCCACCACATGCAGGTCGACCTGTTTGTCGAACTCGCGCGTCCAGTTGTGGATATTGGCTTCGGCGTTGCGATCGTCCGAGAAGCGGTGCGACAGCGACCCGGAGGCCAGCACCACGACTTTGCGGTCGCTCTTTTCGATGGCGCGGCGCACAGCGGCGCCGAAGGTGAAGCTGTCTTGCAGACGATGCCAGGCGCTCCAGGAGGCAATCGATACCACGTTGAATTTTTGATCGTCCGGCACGCCCATGTGCATGTAGCGCATCGGCACCAGGGTGCCGTATTCCAGCTCCAGGCTCGGAATGTTGTGGGCCAGGGTGCGCACGTCGGCCGCGTTGGCCTCCAGCGCGATCAGCTCGCCCAGCTCCGGACAGCCCGGGTACTCGTACTCCATGTTCTTGATGAAGTGCGGCAGTTCGTTGCTGGTGTAGATGCCCTTGAAGTGCTCGCCGCTATTGACGTGGTAGGCGCTGTTGACCAGCCAGTGCACGTCGAACACCACGGCGGTGTCGGCGCCCAGTTCACGCGCACGCCGGCCGATTTCCTTGTGGCCGGCAATCGCCGCCTCACGGCAGCCATGGTGTTTGCCGGGCAGTTCCGATAAATACATCGAGGGGACGTGGCAGATTTTCGCGGCCAGGACGACTTCGCCCATGATGATTCTCCTGAAATTGTTGTTGTTGTCTTAGGGGATTTTGGTGTTGCTCAGACGCCCCAGCGTGGAATGTGATGGCTGCCCATCGAGATGCACACGTTCTTGATTTCGGCGAACACCTCGAAGCTGTACTGGCCGCCTCCATGACTGGTGCCGGAACCTTGATTATCTGTTCGAGGAGTTGAGCGCAGAGA
The DNA here is from genome assembly GCF_023701885.1 of Pseudomonas sp. CG7. NCBI lineage: Bacteria > Pseudomonadati > Pseudomonadota > Gammaproteobacteria > Pseudomonadales > Pseudomonadaceae > Pseudomonas > Pseudomonas sp. CG7. Next base: position 86,363 of record NZ_JABAEE010000011.1, read on the forward strand.
TGGTGAGTTATCGTCCCGGGTGTAGCGCGGCGCTGGATAGCTTGACGGGACTGACCATGGTGAGTTTGTTGTGCCTGTTTTCCAACTCGTTGGAAGCAAGGCCGGCTTGGCACGAGGATTTGAAAATTTTCCACCGGTTCAATGAATCGATTGAAGCTCATTCCCTGCAACATTGACCCTTGTCGCGTTACGCTGACGGTATCGGGGGGGCGGAAGCACGGCTCAATGACGTGTGTCGGAGTATCGCCGACCTGCCGCCCAAACGGTCTATGATTGAACGTCTGATGCAGGGAGCTAAACGTCTGCTGCTGTTTACAAGCAGTTCCGCCAATGAAGTCTGCTATCAGCTTGGCTTCAAGGATCCGGCTTACTTCTGTCCGTTCTTCCAGCGCTACGCGCAGATCATTCCGGGGGAGTATCGCCAGCGGTAGCCGGGGTTGCGTTGAACAGAGCATAGGAGAATTGGCTGCTGTCTTATTGATTTTGTGCTGATGATCATGGCCGCCGATTGGGTACGTAAAAATGGCTTTTACGGTGAATTAATTGCACTTTTCAGAGCGCTTTGGCAGGAGATGCATTGATCTTGAACGAGGGAGGGATGGGCAAGCGGGCGTTGGGCCGGCAGGCTGGCTACACTAAGCTGCCGAATCGCTTATTCAAGTATTTCGATATGGCTCCCCCAGACTTTCGCTGACGCTGGCGTTATTGCAAGCCCGCGAAGCCGCAATGGCATTTTTTTTCGACCGGCACTTAACAAGCACAATCTGATGGAACAGCAATGGCGGATGATTCGGATATTGCGTCAGCAGGGGGCCTGAGAGCCATCAGCTTGCCCTCCATGCTTGCATTCTCATGCCAAGCATGACTGGGATTCTCAGTCGGCTGGAGCGTGATGGCCTCGTGCGTCGGCAGAAATCCGATCATGGTGTGCATTACAGCCGCAAATCATTGTGCTGTTTCTGCGCAAGCCTTTGCGAAAAACTAACCGAGTTTAAGTTGACGCGCGCGGTTGGTGACGGGCTGAATCAGTGTTTTCATCCAGGGGCGAGCTGATGTTCAGTTTGCCCATGCATTGCGGCAGTTCGTCCATGATTGGATTGAGCTGGAAGCGATGGACAGAGAAACGCTTGCTGGTAGTGCAGATTTTTCTAGGATGCAGGAATTCGGCTTCGATAATGCCGCTTACAGCCCTGGCCAGTTCGACATCACGCGGGAAGTTTTCGTCCAGTTCAAGCGTGGTCTGGGTCAGCCATGGCCCCCCATGGCACTCTCGCCGACAGCGATACCGGTCGGTATCAAACTGGTGAACAGAACTTTGTCCGTGCCTGGGGGGGCGACCAAACCTCTGCCTACTAGAGCCGCCACCGATCAAAATGTTCAGCTCACCCGCGGGAAGATTGGCTTAAATTGCCAATTCGGGGTTCTGCGGAATGGCAAGATTTCTTTAAGCCAGACCTGGGGCCAGATGCTGCATGTGCTGATGGACCAGCTTCGCAGGGACGGTCTCGACAGCCAAGACTCCATTGGCGAGGGCGAGGGCGAGGGCGAGGCTGTGCAGTAGGCCTTTATCTGGTTGTTGGCGTCAGCGTTCGACGTCAGTGGCTCAGCGGGAGATGGTCTGACATCTACTGATCATGGCTATGTTGCGTCGTCTTTAAATGAAGTCGCTGTGCCAAGAATGTTACTTATCGAAGCTACATATCGTTTGGCGAGAATATTCGACTCACCTAAAAAGGGGGGGAACTGTATCAATCAGCAGTGCTATAGGAACCATTTTCTGACCGGCTGAAAATCGCAGCGAGATAAGTGCAAGAGCCCTACGCTAGTGAAGTCACGACCGATACCACGATATTTTGAGACTCTTCGCATTACCAACCGACTCAATCAGGCCCAGAAATTGCTCGGACGCCCGGGTTAATTACAGAGGCATGCCATGCAAATCAACCAAATGACTATGACGAGTTATGAGCTTGACTTATTCGCTCAAGTCGTCTGGCGACTCCGCACAGGTGGCGCGGGTGATGAGGTGCGTCAGCAGGTGCTTGGTGATGTTACGCTGTTACTGCGGTCGGACTTTGGAGCTTCGTACCTTTGGGATAACGGACTGAGTCGATCAACCCGTTGCGCAGCGGTCAATATTGATGCGCAAATGCTTAGGGAGTATGACAAGCGAATTCACGTGAACGATGTCTTAACACCGGCGTTAAGATCCAAGCGCCAAGCTATCTGTGTCGACGACGTGATCAGTCGGCGAAGCTTAGAGCAAAGTGAGCTCTACGCCGAATTCCTCAAGCCGTGCTGGATGCACCATGGAGTGAACATTTTCTTCTTCAACCAAGGTCGGGATGTGGGTGATTTGCGCATATGGCGTAGCGTCGATCAACCTGCGTTTGGAATTAGAGAGCTTTCACTGCTTAACGCGCTCACACCTTATTTTCAGAGAGCACTTGCAGCTGAAATGCCTCCTAAGGGTGCTTTGAGTCCACGAGAACGGGCTGTTGTAGAGCACGTTGCGGCAGGTAGAAGCGATAAAGAGATCGCCCGTATAATGTCCATAGGTTTCACCACGGTTCGAACTCATTTGAAGAACGCGATGATCAAGACAAACTCTGGTAATCGAACCGAGCTTGCCATGCGTATGGGCGCGCACTGACACCTCCTCATTAATGAGGATGTTTGACGGATATTTCCATGTGCGTAAATGAATAATCGAGACCTGCAGTGGGGATCGAATGATTCGCAAGGAATATCCGTGAAGACCAGACTCTCTTGCTTAGCGATCGGCCTTATGGCAGCAAGCGCTGGCGTATCGGCGTCGGACATACCGAAAGACTTCTACTTGATGAGCGCTGAGCAGACGGCACAAGCCATCTGCGCGAAGAAGGTTTCCAGTCAATCGGTTGTCAGCTACTGGCTGGGCCGCATTGACGCGCATCCCGAGCTCAACGCTTTCATTTCTTTAAACCCTAAGAGAGCCTTGAGCGAGGCCCGTGCTGCTGATGCGCGACTCGCTAAGGGTGAGCAGTGCCTTCCCTTGGGTGGCGTCCCTATAGCGATAAAGGACAACATTCAGGTCATTGGTTTTGCGAACACAGCCGGTACTCCAGCTCTCGTTAATTTCTTTCCGAAGGTAAATGCGCCGATTATCGATAAGCTTCAGGCCGCAGGCGCCATTGTGATCGGCAAGACCAATATGCATGAGCTCTCGTTTGGCGCTACCGGTTACAACACTGCCTTTCATCTTCCACGGCTGATCGGTGTACGCAATGCTTTTGATAACTCTCGCATTGCCGGTGGTTCGTCATCGGGGAGTGCCGCCGCCCTGGGGGCTCGGTTGATTCCGATCGCAATGGGAACGGACACAGGTGGCTCAAGCCGTGCGCCCTGCGCGTTGAATGGCTGTGTTGGATTTCGCCCAACGGTTGGGCGATACAGCAGTGTAGGCATCACACCTATTTCGACCAGTCGCGACACGGCAGGCCCAATGGCCAACAGCGTCGGAGATATCATACTGCTGGATTCGATTCTCAGCGGTGCCTCTCTTCTGAAGCCAATACCTGCCCATCATATTCGACTGGGCATTCCAGATTTCTTCTGGGCTGATCTAGAACCGGAAGTCTCGGCACAAGCTAACGCCGCTGTAGAGAAGCTCCGCAGTTCGGGAGTTGAGATCGTCTCAGTCAGCATGCCGGGTATGGGGCAATTGGCATCAGCTGTGGCAACGCCAGTTGCGATAATGGAAGCGCGTAAGGCCCTGACTGACTACCTGAAATCACAATCCACCGGAGTGTCATTCGAAACCCTGGCCACCAAAATTTCGAGTCCCGACGTCCAAGGTATTTTCTCGGCTATGGTGGTGCCTGGTAATGTCGTTGGGTCTGATGGAAAGATGATTCCTGGCGGCCCGGCTTATGCGCAAGCGATCAAGACGGGTATCCCAGCCTTGCTAGCTCTCTATAAAAAGACATTCGAGGAGAACAAGCTCGATGCTCTTCTGTTCCCCACGGTTCCAGAGGTGGCAATCAAGGCCGGCCCTGACGCCGGAACGCCTCAAAAATTTGGTCGGATTATTCGAAATACCGACCCGAGCAGCAACGTGAAAATGCCTGGTCTTAGTATTCCCGTAGGTGTTGGGAAAGAGTCCGGACTTCCTGTAGGAATGGAGATTGATGGATTGCCTGGAACGGATGCCCAACTTCTGGCAATCGGTCGCACGCTTGAGTCGATCTGGGGGCCTGGCCCACTTTCGCCCATCGCACACTGATCGACTGGTCTTACCTTAAGCGCAACTGCACTGGCTGCGCGACCAAAAACCTTTCTCGGATTAAATGAATGAACGCGATCTCACTCGTCGCAGGTACTTCTGCGCGCCGATTTTGTGTAACCGCTGGTTTGGCTTTGGGTAGTATGGCGAACTCGGCATGGGCCGATTCGTCGACCACAGACAGTAGTCCAGTCAAGGCACACCTGATCGTTATCGATCTGATGCTGGAGAACCTTAACACTGGACCTCGCCCCCATACATTCGCCAACGCTGGTGCAGTTTTCGCTGGCGCCGATTTTGACATGTCAAAAATCATGGGGTTGACAGGCGGCACGTTCCAGTTTGAATACACATTCTTTCCGTGGATGCGCAATGAAGGTCAGCCGACTGCTAACGCTTGGCAAGGAGCCACAGGTAGTGCACTAGGTGGCGCAGCTATGCGTAACGACATCGACAAGGGATATCTGTCGAAGTTTGAATACCAACAAATGCTGTTGGATAACCATCTTGAGATCGACGTTGGTCGTAGCAATCCTAAGCGGCATTTTTACATCATAAATTGCGAAAACTGGGTTACTTGTAATGACCCAATCATTGAAAACACCACCGGAATATTACCTTACCCATACGGTAGCTGGGGCGGTTACTCGCGTTACTCATTCGACAATGGTCAGTACATACATGCTGGCGCTTTCGAGTCCAACCCTACTCATTACATCAAACGCACCAAGGGGTGGAACTGGGACCCGGGCGACGCGAGTGGTATCACTTGGTTGGCAGGCATCGGTGCTCAAAAAGACTTCGCGCAGACTCCCTTGGCCTATCACTACGAGCTTAATAGTTTATACAATACCTCCGAACAGACCGACATATTGGATGGCTCGACCCGTCGTGGAAGCAGCGGCTTAATTTACCGCTTTATGCAAACGCTATCTCGCGAAGGCGGTTCTTCTACCGGAAACCCAGACAAAGCGTGGCAAGTATTCGGCGCATGGACTTGGAGTGCTGACGATCTACAGCCTTTCGAACACTTCGTGGAGGCAGGTATAACCCGTGTTGGCCCATTCGGGCGCCCTCAAGATTCAGTCAGCTTGAAAGCGAGCTATCTACGTTTGGGAGACAAGCAAGTTCAATATCAGCATGACCAGCGACTTCTGGCCACCGGTGTTGACCAAGGAGTGTCGAAAGGAGAGTCGCGAGTAGAGCTCAACATGGTGTGGCAGGCGACACCTTATCTAGCACTCCAGCCAAGCGTGCAGTATGTGTTCAACCCCAGCAACTTCTACAATCCACAGGCCGAGGTTAGCAGCAATGGAGCCGTCGTCGGATTGCAGATAGTTTATAATTTGGGATCTCAAATTGGCCTTTAAATCCCAGTTCTGGTCACTGATCAGACCTCAGCCGCTCTGCGTAGGATATCAACATAATCTTTCTCCTGGTTTGTGTTAGGTGGCAGGGATGCCGAAAAGATTACCGGGCCGCAAGAAAATTATGCCCCAGGCAGTAAAGTTCGTGTACATGATGGTGACATCGCCAGAACAGTTACGGGTATAGCGTAGGTTGACATAGCGGGCAACTAATTTGGTGGTGTGGATGCTTTCATCAATAACGCAGGTATCTTCAATTCCAAGTTTTCGTGCTGCTAGTTTTTCCGTAACTCTTTGTCTTGAAATAAAATTTTCTTATTTCCAGGCTTCGAGAAATAAATCGCAGTAGTCGCACCTTGTCCACGCCCAGCAGGCTAACGGAATAATTGAGAGAGCAGAGTTTGGCAATAACGGTGTTAGTCTTCTGGTCAGCGAGCAGATATTGACCATCCGGAGCGGGCTTACAGTTCATCAGCGAGCAAATGCTATTAAGGACATTTGTAGAGTGATAGTCAGAAATTTGCTTTTTTAATGCTGATAACAAAGGCTTGCGTATCCGATACGGATACGCAAGCCTTTGATGGCTAGGAGTAAATTAGACGGATAATGTCCTTTGTGGTCTCGATGTAGCCGTCGACGTCCTCGTCAGTCATTGGAAGTGTGAGTCCTACCTGGCCACGGTGGACAGGATAGTAGCCGCGAGTCGCCATTTCCAATGCGTAGATGCCCATGCTGTTTTCGTCGATTTTATGCCAGTAGTCACGATGCGTATTGATGGTCTGACCTAGCTCTCTAGTGAATGCATAGGCGAATACCGAAAAGGAGCCGAAAACGGTAAACGGATATTTGGATTCTTTCGCCCAAGTATTCAGCTCGAATTTGATCTTAGCCGCCATTTCGTTGAGTCGTGCATAAGCCTTCTCATCCATGGCCTTAAGGCAGGCAATGCCCGCTGCGCATGCCAATGGGTGGCCATGGTGGGTGCCCGAGATCATGACCTGGTTTTCCTCGATGACTCGAAAAACCTCTTTGCTACCGCCCACCGCCCCGATAGGTAGGCCCCCACCGATCATTTTGCCGAGGACTGTCAAATCTGGCTTGATTTGATACTCGCTTTGCAGACCCTTTATATTCGCTCGAAGTGTGATGGTCTCATCAGCGATTAAGAGGATTCCCAGTTCCTTTGTAAGAGTTCGAAGCTTTTGCACGAAATCTTTATCGAGCTCTACGATACCTCCCGCGCAGGTCTGTAACTCCATGATCAGACACGCGATTTCTTCCGCATTGCCCCGGAGAATTTTTTCGCAAGACTCGAAGTCGTTTTGAGTTAAAACGATGACGTTGTCGCTTTTATACGCAGGGATCCCATCGGAATCTGGAAGTGCCTTAGGATTAGTATCCGGGCCGGGGAAATTGTTCGGGTTAGGGTGAGCCGAGATCGCTAGGTCGTCGGAAAAACCGTGGTAACCACCTTCAAATTTCGCAATTTTTTTACGTGCAGTATAGCCTCGTGCGATCCGCACGGCACTCAAGCATGCCTCACTGGCAGAGCAAAAGAATTTAACCTGCTCAACGGAGTCAATGCGCTCGCAAATCAGTTTGGCAAGATCGAGCTCGTGATTCGTAGGGTTCCCAAATGAGAATCCATTTGGCAGCGTTTCGTGAATTGCCGTTATGATCGCTGGATGATTGTGGCCCAATACATTAGTGGCGAAATTATTATTGAGGTCGAGTAGCTTTTTTCCTTCGATAGTATGAAGATATTGAGCCTCGCCCTTATCGATGAAAATCGCATGTGGGCCATAGCCAAATGTTCGTCTGCTAAAACCTCCTGGAATGTATTCCTTTCCTTTCGAGGTTTCTTTCTTTGAAAGGTGAAAGGCTTCAGAGAAATTATTTAGCGACTGCTGGTAATTAAGCTTCATGGCTATTCCCGAAGTTATTTAAATTATGGTTGTTTTGAAAGTCTCAGACTTGCCAATGGTTTATGCATATTTCTATCTTGGGATTCGACACCGAAATTAAAATTCAAGAGGTGCCGGATTGTTCCGGATTATAATCACTAGTACAGCTTCTGTTCCTGTGCACTTGACTAAAGCTTAGGCCATAGTATTTTTCCTGTTAGTATCAGAGCAATGGTCATTTGTAGATCGTTTGATCAGGTTTCGTGATCGCTGGTATTTTCAAGAAGCCTCCATAGACTGAAAGCTATATCGTTGAAAATAATGCGTAGCCTCTTCAATTTCCTGAATCGAAAGGACTCAAACTGAAGGGCTTGAATTGGGAAGTAATGCTGCTTCGGCGCAGCCGAGGCTGGGGCGCCGGTGTGTTACCGTGGGAAAAGGCTTTGTTACCGACTGCTTCCTACCTGCCCATGATGCGTACTGGCTAGTAACGTTTCTGAGGGGGCGCGAAGGTACCACGGGTTCTTGATCGGCATTTTGAACCTAGTGCTCATTGCGCAAGAGTGTCGAACGTCATAGATATGCTACGCGAGTGCGTTTTTTTTGCGATTTGCTCGATTGGGGAGCGGTGTCAGCCTAGGTAAAGGCCCCCGGCTAACCCACAGATCGATAGCCATCGCTATTCACCAGTGAAGTCAAAAATTAGCATGAATCTTGCTAGATGTTAGGTTCATACACGCTCCGTGAGTAGAGGGTACCCCTCAATGGACACTAGACAGCTTCTCTTGGCAACCAGGCTTGCTGAGACCCTTCATTTCGGCAAGGCAGCCGAAATCGAGAACATTGCTCAATCTGGCCTGAGCGCTCAAATTGCCAAACTTGAAAGCGAGCTAGGCTTCAAATTGTTTGAACGCACCAGTCATCGTGTTTCTTTGACGGAGGCAGGCCAGCGATTCGTAGAGCAAGCTCGAACGCTTTTGGGAAACATGAACAATACGATCCTGGAATGCCGTGCCCTTGCTGAAAACAGCCGGGGTGTATTGAAGTTAGGCTTCTTTGGCGATGCAGCGGGCGAACTTACTCACCTTATTTTTACGTTATTCCAGCAGAGTAATCCTGACATTCGGCTAGTGTTTACTGAGCTGTCCATGACAAACCAAGTGCAGGCGCTGATCTCGGGCAAAGTGGATGCCGCCCTCGTTAGGCTACCGATCAGCGACCCGCGTCTTGAACTCGATGTGATGTTTGACGAGCCGCGAGTGGCTGCCGTACCGGCCAGCCACGAAATGGCGCAGGCCTCGATCCTTACAATCTCAGATCTGATCGAGCAACCGTTTGCAGTAGCGGGAGAGGGAGCCCCGACTGAATGGGCCGCTTACTGGAGTTTGGGCTCAGAGCGGCAGGAGGCTAGCCGGATTGGCGCGTATGTCCAATCGATTCCAGAGAGTTTGGCTGCGGTCGCCTATGGTGGCGCGTTTGATACCTTCCCACTTACCGCCACACGCTTGTTCAGTCACCCGGGCGTGCGGTATGTGCCATTGGCTGACGCGCCAAGGAGCTCGTTGGCTTTGGCGACACTTGCTGGTAACAGGTCGCCAGCTGTTAGATCGCTGCGACGCTGTGTGACAGAAACCCTTGAAAACTCTCTTTCATGTATTCCTGAGGCTCGTCGCTTCGAAGTTGCTTAGCTGCTCGCGCCCCCCAGGAGTGTGTTGTTCTGGCCCTCCAGTCAATCAACTGGAGGGGATTCTCAGAAGGGGTAATGGCGTGGTTTCCGCTGGACAGACACCCATTGAGTGGTGGTGAACTCATCGATTGCCCAGTCGCCATTGAATCTTCCGAGGCCTGAGTTCTTTTCCCCACCAAATGGGACGTTAGGGGCATCTGCCACAGGCATGTCGTTCACATGGGCCATGCCAGAATGGATTTGCCTCGCGAAATGGACGCCGCGGTCAATGTCACCTGAGAAGACCGCAGCGGAAAGCCCAAAACGAGTAGCGTTAGCCAGTTCTAATGCGTGATCGGCATCCCTCGCGCGCATTATTCCTGCAATAGGCCCGAAAATTTCTTCGTAGGCCAGCTCCATATCGGATGTCACCTCGGTGAAAACGTGCGGCGCAAATACCAGTCCTGCAGATTCGCCAGCGTAAGCCAATGTTGCGCCTTCTGACTTCGCTTGTTCGATCTTGCGTACCAATCCGTCAAACTGTTTCCGGTTTATGACGGGCCCAACCGAGGTTGCCGAATTTTTAGGATCACCGATTACCAAATGGCTCACGCGCTGGATAAACAGGGAAACGAATGAGTCGTAAATCGGCTCCTCTACAATAATCCTATTGATGGCCATGCAAATTTGACCCTGATGCAGAAATTTGCCAACAACAGCCGCATGAACTGCTTGCTGGAGATCCGCATCAGCGAGCACCACAAAGGGGTTGTTACCGCCTAGTTCCAGCGCGACATGTTTCAAGTAGTCGCCGCTGCCTGCCTGGCGGGCTATATTCTGGCCAATCGGCGTGGACCCAGTGAAGGATATAAAGCTCGGTATTGGATGTAGCACGAAGTCGTCTCCAATCTCCGAGCCTGCCCCTACCACTACACTGAGCACACCCTCTGGCAACCCGGCCTCTTCAAAGATGCGTGCAAGCAGCAAGCCTCCGGTTACTGGAGTATCGCTGGCAGGTTTCACAACTACGGCGTTACCGAGTGCCAATGCCGGGGCGAGCGATCGCTGGGTGAGATGGAATGGAAAGTTCCATGGGCTAATCACGCCAACTACGCCGAGCGGGCGTCGATATACTCGGCTTTCCTTGTTCGGCACATCGGACTCCACGATGCGACCATGAACCCGGCTTGGAAAGGAAGCAGCTTCCAAAGTGATAGCTTTCGCTGACGCCCATTCAATCTCGGCTTTTATGCGCGTACTTCCTGATTCCGAAATGATCCAGTCGACCAACTCGTCGTGGCGCTTATCAAAAATCTGAGCTGCTCTTAGCAGCACTCCGGCTCGCGCGGACGGTCCCATGGCCGCCCAAGCAGGCTGGGCTGTTTTAGCTCTTGCATAAGCTTCGTTCAAGTCTTCCTTGTTGGCCAAAGGAATTTCGAGCAGAGTCTGCTGGGTGAAAGGATCGCTAACAGTCATAGATCGTCCTGTCCGACCTTCCCGCCAAACTCCTCCTATCAGCTGCAGATTGAGGTCGCTATAAGGTTGATGATTGTTCACGTTATTCTCCGAATTTATTGGCGACGTGGAATTAATTTTGCGTCGCAGCCTTCACGAGATGACTCTGCGTGTAAGGAGTCATCTGTAACTGTTGTTCAATTTAAATAGTTGGAAGGTTGCCGTTCTACGAAACTACTGGTGTGACAGGAAATTTCTCTTTGGCCCTAAGTCCGTTAATAACTCCTGCCAATGCCGCTATCACAACGAGCCAAGGCAGCAGAGTTGCGATACCTTCCTTAGCGCCAGTCAGCTCGTCAAAATTCGCCACGGCGAGAAAAACAGCAGTTGCCAATCCGCATCCACCTAGCGTTGGGGCGATTATCCCTTGCCACCTGCTGCACTTTTGAGTCTTGAGAGTGAACCCGACGACTGCGGCAGCACCTAGGGTTTGTAGGGCGAGAACGGCGAGGGTGCCAAGCCCAACCATCCACAGATAGAGATGCTGGATTGGGTCGGCATTGGTGACCATGAAGAATCCCACTGCAACAAGGGTTGTGATTGAAAGCACAACGCTAGCGACGTGCGGACTTGCGTGTTTGGGATGTACTCGGCTGAGTTGTCGAGGTACGAAATGGCTGCGAGCTAGTGCGAAAAGGTAGCGACTGAGAGCGTTGTGGAAGGAGAGCAAGACCGCAAACACGCTCGTGACTACCAGAATTTTCATAACTTCTGTGGAAAGGGGGCCTACGTACTGTGTGTTGGCATTAAACACAAAATTGATCATGTCAGCGCCGGCAACACTTTGGACGTCACTATTTGCATAAGCCAGGCCGAGGCACCAAGTTGTAAGCGTGTAAAAGATACCGATAATGGCAATGGCTACATACGTAGCAAGGGGAACGGTGCGAATTGGGTTCTTAGCTTCTTCTCCGTAAATGGTTGTGGACTCGAACCCTACAAAGCAACAAAACGCGAACATCAATGCCACCCCGAAACCAGGAGTGAATATCTGAGAGGGCATGAAGCCATTCCAAGTGAAGCTCTCTGCATTCGTTTGGGCTATGACCGCGACGTCAAAGACAAGCAAGATCAGGATCTCGAAGATCATCAGCACGCCTAACACCTTGGCTGACACCTTAACGTCCATGTAGCCGAAGATTCCTACCAGTCCGATGATAAGGAGAGCTACGACGCGCCAGTCCACCTGCAATCCCGCAATCGACATAGCAAGGTCTGCCCCAAAGGCAGCGAATTGTCCGTAAATGCCAGTCAACATGGCGATATACGCAAGCAGCGCAATTCCACCAGCTGCGTTGCCAGCTGCTCGCCCTAATCCGTGAGTCACTAGCTCGGCGAAGCCACCTGCACTGATCACATGGCGACTCATCGCTGCAAATCCAATTGCAAACAGCAGCAATACGAGCGAGGCGATCAGATAGATACCGGGAGCGCCTGTACCTCCCATGGCGAAAACCACAGGGCCAGCACCAAGCGTAGCGCCGAGCGGCGCCGCAGCTGCAATTACAAAAAAGACGATGTCGGAGACACCTAAAGACTTGGGCTTGAGCCCAGGCTGTGTTGGCTCACTTTGCATACAGGCCTCCCCTGAAGACGGGATTTGAATTGTTATTGGTAACCCCGATTTTTCTCCCAGCGGTTCAGGCTGGCAATCCTCAAACGCTGATCGTTCGATCATAGCCGGTGATTGAACCGATCTTTGCGAGTAGGCACAGCTCATGAGATACGTATGCTTAATCTGCGCGTGCGCGCGACTTAATCTTAATTGGCGATCATTCGATCAGCAAAACGCCATTGCCAAGAAGACCGCTACGCCCAAAAAATCAGTCTGCCTCAAAGTGAATTTATGGCTGACGGTGTCGAAAAAAGCATCGAGGCGTACTGTGGGAATATTTGATTGTGAATGTTGCAGTAATTCTCTAGCGTAAAATCCAATAATAAATATAAGATAAGGGGTTCATTATGTCGTTTAAATATGAAGCTAAGAAATGTGGATATACTTCGGTCGCTTTAGCTGTAGGTGCATTGGCTCTTCCGCTAGAGTCCCGGGCTTACGAACTCTACAATCAGGGCGGCCAGGTACTTAATGCTAAGGTCGAGGCCGTATTTGCCGCGATGCACAGTGAAGAAAATTACGCCACGACTGGGACGCGGGATTCTGACTCTTCGAAATGGCAAGAAGGCTTTGTCAAGTATGGGCTGAATGGAAGCAGCGAACTTGAGGGCAAAGCAAGTGTGTATGGCGCTTTTAGCCTTCTGAGTTCAGGGACGTGGGGTGACGGCGATGCAGCAGGCTTCACGGAAGGCACTGAGCGGCGGACCGCGGTTGAAGATGCCTATCTTGGTTGGCGCTCAGGGAGCCTTTTTCCTAGCCTTGGCGAAAATGGTATTGAGATTTCCACCGGTCGCCAGGAAGTGATTGTTGGGGACGGATTCTTAATTAAAGGTGATGCACTTAGCCTCGGCGATGTCGATCTCGGTGATAACTATGATCGGGGCGGCGCTTATTATTTAGCTGCTCGTAAGGCGTTTGATAAGACAGCTGTGCTTCGTGTGGGTGGGGAAAAGGGGTGGAGGGGAGACCTCATGTGGCTGGGCTCAAATAATCGAGCCCAAGCAGAAACCAAGTTAGCTGTGGCTACTTTAGAGCGTGTGGCCGATGAGGGAGCTTTGGGCCTCACGTACATCAAAGGTCTCGACGTCAATGAGCGTTTTGCAACCCCGTTCCAATCAGAGCGTGACGGTATGCAAACCGTCAGTCTACGGGGAGCAGGCTCTCTAGGAGTCCAGAATTTAAATCTTGCGGTCGAATATGCCACTCAATCCCGAGACAGTGGTCGAGAGAACGCCTGGTATCTTGAGGGCAGCTGGACTTTTGCAGCTATCCCATGGTCGCCCATAGCTACTTATCGTTATAGTCGCTTCTCTGAATCATTCGACCCATTGTTCTATGGCAATAGCCGTGGGTATGGCACATGGTTTCAGGGTGAAGTGGCCTCTAATTATGCAGGCCCTTTCAACAGTAATACGCGCGTCCATCACGTCGGTTTGAAGGTCACTCCACGTGAAAACCTTACGTTAGGAGCGCTTTACTTCGATTTTGATCCGGTTGATCGTAGCCTAGCGAACCTCGGCGGAAGGGAGTTCGACATATATGCCGAGGTAGCGGTAACTGATCATATTTTCGTCAGTCCGGTGTTGGGCTTGTATAAGCCGGAGAAACCTGCCAGCCAAGGAGGTTCGCAGTTAGGTGGTGATGACCTCAATACTTACGTACAGCTCATCGTAGGAACTTCCTTCTAGATCCCTTCGCCCATAAGCGCATGTATGGGTTAGTAGTTTTGCTTTATGTCGGTTGCGGCATAAAGCATTCGATTTAGCTGAAAATTACAAAGAATCGCCATGGTGGCATTCACCCTTTAGGACGAAAACGATGAGAACAAAAGTTGCAATTATCGGCGCTGGCCCTTCTGGTCTATTGCTTGGTCAACTGCTCCTAAAGGCTGGTATTGATAATGTCATCATCGAACGGCAGAGCCCTGATTATGTACTGGGGCGTATCCGTGCCGGCGTGCTTGAGCAAGGGACTGTAGATTTGCTGCGACAGGCGGGTGTTGCTGAACGAATGGATCGCGAAGGTCTTGTTCATGACGGATTTGACTTGGCGTTCGATGGGCGTTGTGAGCATATAGACTTGAAAGGTTTGACCAACGGTAAAACGGTAATGGTTTACGGTCAAACCGAGGTTACTCGCGATCTAATGGAGGCTAGAAGCTCCAGCGGAGGTATTACCTACTACAGCGCCACGAGCGTGCAACCGCAAGATATAAAATCACCGGCGCCCTACATTACCTTTGATCATGATGGATCGACTGTTCGCTTGGACTGTGACTACATCGCAGGCTGTGATGGGTTTCATGGGGTTTCGCGCAAGACAATCCCGGATGGGGTTCTCAAGGAGTTTGAGCGTGTCTACCCATTCGGTTGGTTGGGGGTGTTAGCGGATACACCTCCTGTGAGTGAGGAACTCATCTATGCCAGCCATGATCGCGGTTTCGCTTTATGCAGCATGCGGTCGCCTACGCGGACCCGCTATTACATTCAAGTATCTACCGATGAAAAAGTCGAAGCTTGGTCTGACGATCGTTTCTGGCAGGAATTGAAAAAACGGCTCCCTACAGAAACAGCTGACCGGCTCATAACTGGCCCGTCCATTGAAAAGAGTATTGCTCCACTTCGGAGTTTCGTTGTCGAGCCTATGCAGTACGGAAGCCTTTTTCTACTGGGTGATGCGGCGCATATTGTGCCTCCAACCGGTGCAAAAGGCCTTAACCTTGCGGCCAGCGATGTGAGCACACTCAGCCGCATTCTTGTTAAGGTTTACCGAGAGGGGCGTACGGATCTTCTCGAACGCTATTCTGAAGTTTGTCTGCGCCGAATCTGGAAGGCCGTGCGCTTCTCGTGGTGGATGACTTCAATATTGCATCGTTTCCCTGGTAATGATGATTTTGGGCAGCGAATAAAGCAGGCCGAGCTCGACTACTTTGTCCGTTCTGAGGCTGGACGGCGGACGATTGCAGAAAATTACGTGGGGCTTCCTTACGAGCCTATTGAGTAGGTAACGCAGGCCTTGAGGGTTTTCAAGTCACTCAGGGCCTATCCATGTAGCTTGCTAATGTGCTTGACTGAATAAAGTTTAGGAAGATTTAGAGCGTTGAGGACTTCATGATTCGTTGGGAGCAAACTCTTGTTCTCTTGGCCATGAGGTCTTTTCGTATTGCTCACTGAAAAATAATGGAAGCGATCAGCACGGATCGACTTTGCATCTCTTGATGTGGTCTCCGTACTAATTTCGAGGATATGCGATGATCTTGCTCAGGGATTCAATTAAGTTTCGCATGCTTGTAATGGTCGGTGCGTGTCTCGGCTTGATAGTGCTTTTATTAGTCTCTATATCTATATACAGAACCAGTAAAAATACAGATTTGGCCAGTGCTGAGGCTCAGGAACTTCTCAAAGGTTCTGCTAACAAATTGCTCCTGGCCGAAGGCGCGCTGCAAAGTAGCTTAGTGCAAAAATACTTTCAAGCAGGCTACCAGAGTGGGGTTGATCTAGCAGGAAGTGCAGTTCAATTTCGAAGAATGGTACTTGGCGGTGATTTAGAGGCTGTAACAGCTAGGCGAGAGCTCACAAAGTTGGTGGCAGATAATCTCGCTCTACATTCTGATTTGCTGAGCCTCTATATCGTGTTTGAGCCTAATTCTCTTGATGGGCGCGATAATGATTTTATCGGTCGTAAAGAGCTAGGTAGTAATGAGGCTGGTCGCTTTTCTATTTACGCTGCGCAGCAGGATGGACGTCTTGTATTGCAACCAACGCCTGAGGCTCTGATAGCTGATACAACGATTATGCTTGATGGTACCCATTTTAATAAATGGTACACCTGTCCGAAGTCCACTGGTAAACCTTGTTTGCTTTCGCCTTATTTTGATGAGTCATCTGGCAGGAAGACACTAATCCGACCTTATCCTTTCCTCTCATAGAAAATGGAAGGGTACTGGGAGTGGTCGGCATGGATGTTAGTTTGGAGTCTGTGCAACAATTAGTAGAGGGAAGTAGCAAAAAACTGTTTGATGGTGAAGGACAGGTCAGCATTTTCAGCCCTAGCGGTCTCTTAGCGGGTCATAGCGGAGATGCAAAAAAACTAGGTTTGCAATTAGTTGAAGCAGGTGTTGGTGACGCGCTTAAGCTAGAGCGTTCAATTAAAAGTGGTCTGACGTCTCTCGGGGTCATAAACAACAGTCAAAGGGTCACTGTTGCCGTACAACCAATTCCAGGCTCCTCTTATTGGGGCATCGTTCTAGATATTCCTAGCGATGTGGTGATGCAGCCAGCCAATGCTCTTAAAGTAAAATTGGATGAGCGTAATTTTATTGATGCTGCATGGTCGTCAGTATCTGGATTAGCGGCTTTGGTATTTGGGCTGATTATGGTTCGTTTAATCGCTCGCAGGATAACAGTTCCGATTCACCACATTTCTGAAATGCTTAGGGAAGTCGCGGGTGTTGGGGGTGATCTTACGAAGCGATTGCAGTATCCCCGCAACGATGAGTTGGGAGTGCTGGTGATGTGGTTTAACGCTTTTCTCGATAAGTTACAACCTATGATGTCTGAGCTTAAGCGGTTAGTCTTAGAAGCGCACAGTAATGCTGATCGATCTGCAATCATCTCTAGTAAGATCAACATGGAAATGCAGCAACAATACCGAGAAATCGACCAAGCGGCGATAGCCTCAAATGAGATGAGCTCCTCAGCTCAGGAAGTGGCATGTAGCGCAACTAGGGCGGCTGACGCTACGGGAGTAGCTAGTATTGCCACTCAGGATGGCTTGCGAGTTATTAGGTCTACTTCCGAGACGATCGAAAGTTTGGCTAAGGATCTTTCTTTGGCGATGTCCAAGATCGAAGGGCTAACCGGCAGTAGCGAGCGCATCGGCAATGTCCTTGAGGTGATTCAGGCAGTTGCTGAGCAAACCAATCTTCTCGCGCTCAATGCTGCAATCGAGGCTGCAAGGGCGGGGGAGGCG
>NZ_JABAEE010000120.1:0-13356 GCF_023701885.1 Pseudomonas sp. CG7
AAATTCTGGGGCCACTGAAGACCGAATGTGGGAGCGAGCTTGCTCGCGATAGCGGTGGTTCAGTCAGTGAAGAGGTTGGATGCGCCGGCCTCATCGCGAGCAAGCTCGCTCCCACAGGGGATCCATCTCTAACCCACATCAATCAAGGCAATCACCCGAGAAAATACCAATTCCATCTCGGGCTCACCGCAGTCCACCCCAAACCGCTTCCGCAACCCCAGCTGACTCAGAATCACATGCACATCCGCCAGCAATTCATGCTGCCGCAAACACGCCCGGACGCACTGCAACGAACAACCATCCAACGCAATGATCCGCCGCCCTGAGCGCGCCTTGTCAACCAGCGGCGCCACACCCCCGCCCACCCCGACAATGCAGGACATCTCAGCCAGCCCCGCACGATCCAGCCGCAGCGCAACGGTATTGGCCAGTTGCGCCACATTGGAACAACCGGAACACGAATACACCAAGGGAAGCGCGTTCGAAGCTTTCATCAGACCGCCGCCAACCCCTTCCCCGCCCGCTCCAGATTGCGCCAAAGCCACGGCGGCAACACCTCCGGATCAAGACTGTCGATCAAGTTCTTCAACGCCAGCCCCAACTCGGTGTCCCCCTCGATCACCAACCGACGACGAAAGAACAACGTATCCGGATCCTCCTGACGGCTGGCCAGCAACAGGAACTCACGCCAGTTGCCGCTGATGGTGACCTGGGCCTCGGCCCGTTCGGCGATGCGCAATCCATCCCGGGCCAGGGTCAGGTACCAACACAACTTCAGGTCAGGCACCCGCAGGCACAACCAGCGCCCACGCAGTACATCGCAACCACCGTCGCGCAACGGCTCGGCCAGGCAGCGATTGAGCGCCTGCTGCAACGCCAGTCGCTGCACCACGAACGGCACCTTGCCCACCCGCGGCAGCAAGCGATCAGCACCTTTGAGCACCCACTTCTTCGGACTCAACACAGGCCCGCCTCCTCTCCCTTCAACATGCCGGCATGGCCGTGCCAATAACCATTGCATCCTTCCACGAACAACGGCGGTGCTTCGCCCTGGCGAACCTTGTCGAAAGCCGTGACCACCTCGGCCATGCCTTGGGCGCGCGGGCTCAGGCGCAGGACGTCGGCACCACAGGCCTGCAGCGCGGTGTAATCGGCCAGCAGGTTCGTGACCTCGCCGGACATCGTCTGGATACCGTGGAGGGTGAACAACTGTTGGCCTTCCTGGCTGCTCAACGCCAGGCCGTCGGGGTAGTTGATGCAGCAGAACTGGCAGTCGTCCTTGGGCCGGTTCTCGGCCCGGGCGGTAAAGCAGCGCGCCGAGTACGCCAAGGGCAGATGCCCATAGGAAAAAATCTCCACTTCGGGCACTTCGCGGTCCATGTCCCGCACTTGCTCCAGCACGTCGCCGATCAGCGCCGCCGAGCACTCCACGGGCGGCACCCAGCGGATCATGCCGCTGTCGAGCAATTGCCCCAGGGCGTGGCCGTTGTACAAGTTCAGCGCCGGGCCGCCAACGAAAGGCAGCTTGCGTTCGGCCATGAACTGCACCGCGCCCATGTCGTTGGCTTCCACCAACAATTGGCCGTTGTCACACAGGCGGCGCAGCGAAGAAAGCTCCGAGGCCGCTTCGATCAGCGTCAGGCTCGACAACACAATCTGTGCCTGGCCGCACGCTTGCAGCTCGCGCGCCAACCCCAGCCACTGATCCAGGGAGAACGCCCGGCGTTTCGAACACACGGTTTCCCCCAGGTAAATCACGTCCAGCGGCAAGGCCGACATCTCGGCGTAGAAATTCCCCAGTTGCGCTTTGTCCCAGTAAAACAGGACCGGTCCCAGGCTGAGTTTCATCTGGCCTCCTTCATTGCCATGATCGATGGTAGGCACCCAGGGTGGTCTGGCTGCCTTCGGACAAACCGGCCAACACCTGGCGCCATTCTTCCCGCACGCGAAACCGTTGCGGCGCGGCCTGGTGGGCATCCAGTGCGGCGCGCCAGACCCGGGTCACTTGCTCGACGTAGGCCGGGCTGCGTTGGCGGCCTTCGATTTTCACCGCTTCAACGCCGATGGCCGTCAGTTCCGGCAGCAGGTCGAGGGTGTCGAGGCTGGTGGGTTCTTCCAGGGCGTGGAAACGCTTGCCGCCGACCAGGAAGCGGCCTTTGCACAGGGTCGGATAACCGGCCGGTTCTTCAGGGGTGTAGCGGTCGATCAGCACTTCGCTCAAGCGTGCGCTCAAGCCTTGGGCGTCTTCGCTCCAGCGTACGGCCTTGGCGGGCGAACAGACGCCGCACAGGTTCGGCGATTCGCCGGTGATGTAGGAAGACAAATGACAACGGCCCTCGGCCATGATGCACAGGCTGCCGAAACCGAAGACTTCGATCGGCACTGGGCTGCCCGCCGCCACCTGCCGCACCTGGGCCAGGGACAGCACCCGCGGCAGTACCGCACGGCGGATGTCGTAGCGCTGGGCGTAAAAAGCCAGGGCGGCTGCGTGTGTGGCCGAGCCTTGTACGGAAAGGTGCAGCGCCAACCGAGGATGGCGCTGGCTGGCGTAGCTGAGCACGCCGGGATCGGCGGCGATCAGGGCATCCACGCCGAAATCGGCGGCACGGTCCACGGCCCGTTGCCAGCGCTCCCAGCCCTTGGGTTGCGGGTAGGTATTGACCGCCACGTAGAGCTTGCGTTGGTGCTGGCGGATATGCGCGACGGCCGCGTCGAACTGCTTGTCGTCCATGTTCAGCCCGGCGAAATGCCGGGCATTGGTGTCATCGCGAAAGCCGACATAGACGGCATCGGCGCCTTGGCGCACCGCCGCTTTGAGGGCAGGCAGATTCCCTGCCGGGCAAACCAGTTGCATGGGGGCAACCTCGTGAGAAAACTAAGGGCGCCGCCAGTCTAGCCAGCCAGCCGGCGGCGACCTTGACGGCAATCAATTGCCGTCAATGCATCAGGCTCGCGAACGGCAGATACAGCACCCGGTCGTGCTTGTGCACCAGCGCCTCACGCTCGACCACTGCCAGGCCATCGGCCCAACAGGCCGCGGTCAGCATCGCTGAACTTTGCTGGGGATGCAGTTCGACACACAACTGGCCGTCGATGCCTGCAACCAATCGGGCTCGCAGGTATTGCCGGCGCCGGTTGCGCTTGAGCCAGTCGAACCCGGCCGGCACCTGCAACGGCACAGGTAACACGTCGCTCATGCCCTGGGCCCGGAACAGGAACGGCCGCACGACGATCAGCGCGGTAATCAACGCCGCCGACGGGTTGCCCGGCAGCCCGATCCAAGGCTTGCCTTCCACATCGCCAAAGGCCAGGGGCTTGCCCGGCTGGATCGCCAGGCGCCAGAGGTCAATGCTGCCCAAGGTTTCGATAGCGTGCTTGAGGTGATCCTCTTCACCCACCGAGACACCGCCCGAGGTGATCAGCACATCGCATTCGGCAGCGCCCAGGCGCAATGCCTGTCGACTGGCCAAGAGCTGGTCAGGCATGACCCCGAAGTCGTGCACCTCGATCCCCCAACCGCGCAACAGGGCGGCGAGGCTGAGGCGATTGCTGTTGTAGATCTGTCCTGGCGCCAGTGGCTCGCCCGGTTCGCGCAGCTCATCGCCGCTGCTGAGCAAGCCCACTTGCAGGGGGCGATAAACGTCCACCTGGCCGACGCCGGCACCGGCGAGCACCCCCCACTCCTGGGCGCGCAAGCGCGTGCCGGCTTCAAGCAGCCGGTCGCCTCGACGCAGTTCCTCGCCTTCCTTGCGAACATGGTCGCCGCCATTGACCGACGGCAACCAGACCCGCTCGCCATCGACGCGACAGCTTTCCTGCGGCACCACCGTGTCGGCACCCGGTGGCAGCGGCGCACCAGTAAAAATCCGCCCGGCCTGCCCGGCCTGCCACGCTTCGCCCGGCTGGTCACCGGCGGCGATGCGCCCGGCCAACAGCAGGTAGCCGCCCTCCTCCGGCAGGTCGGCAGCCCGCAGGGCATAACCGTCCATCGCGCTGTTATCCCAGGCCGGCAGGTTCATCGGGCAGATAATGTCAGCGGCCAGCACACGCGCCAGGGCCTGGTCCAGGCCGACCCGTTGCACGGGCGGTGGCGGCGGCGCCTGGTCGAGCAGATGCCGGATCGCTTCATCCACCGGCATCAGCACGCCGCTGTCGCACACCCGGCCGCTCACGAGCGCGTCTCGCACGCCGTCGGGGCGATGCCGCCCTGGGGCTTGAGGTGCGGGGTGAAATTGCACGGGCCGGTGCGGCTGTCCAATTGCCCGGCGAGGATCTGCTCCCAACCGGTCCGGCACGCCCCCGGCGAACCCGGCAAGCAGCACACCAGCACCCCATTGCTCATGCCCGCCAAGGCGCGCGATTGCAGGGTGGACATGCCGATCTCCGCCAGCGACACCTGGCGGAACAACTCGCCAAAACCGTCCACCTGTTTGTCCAGCAACGGTGCCACCGCCTGGGGCGTGTTGTCCCGCGGGGTGAAACCGGTGCCGCCGGTCATCAACACCACCTGGACCTTGGGGTCGGCGATCCATTGGGAGACCTGGGCGCGGATCTGGTAGATATCGTCCTTCACCAGCCCCCGGTCAACGAGCGCGTGCCCAGCGGTTTGCAGCAGATCCGCCAGGGTCTGGCCCGAGGTGTCGGTGTCAAAGGTGCGGGTGTCGCTGATGGGGAGGACCGCGCTGTTCAGCGGTTGAAAGTGGCGTTGCGTCAGATGGGCCATGATCAGCCGTCCTGTCAGAAAAGATGGCCCAGCCTGAACCGCAATCGTTGCCGGGCCTATTCCTCCTTGGAGGTACCTCCCTTGGCGTCAGGGTGCCAGGCGGCTGCGCTGCCAGGCGCCATCCTGCCGGCGGTAGTCGAGGCGATCGTGCAAACGGTCGGCGCGGCCCTGCCAGAACTCCAGCCGCTGCGGTTGCAGGCAATAGCCGCCCCAATGCCCAGGTCGCCGCACAGGTTGCTCGGCGAAGCGTTGTTCGGTCTGGGCCAGCAAGGTTTCCAGCGCGGCCCGATCCGGCAATGGACGGCTTTGTGGCGACGCCCAGGCGCCCAGGCGACTGCCTACGGAACGGGATTCGAAATAGGCGTCCGACAGCGCCGGATCAAGCTTGTGGACCGGTCCTTCGATGCGTACTTGCCGTTCCAGCCCCGGCCAGAAAAACGTCATGGCGGCCCAGGGATTGGCCGCCAGGTCCTGGCCCTAGAGGCTGTCGTAGTTGCCGAAAAACGAAAAGCCCTGGGCGTCGAAACCCTTGAGCCACAACACCCGGCAGTGAGGCCGGCCCTGGGCGTCCACCGTCGCCAGGGCCATGGCGTTGGCTTCCACGGGCGGACTTTCGGTAGCGCGGGCCTGTTGCATCCAGAGCGCGAACAGGGCCAGGGGATCGTCTGGTGCCTGGGCTTCGTCCAGGCCATCGCGGGTGTACTGGCGGCGCATGTTGGCCAGGGAAAGAGGCATGAGGGGATATCCACTGTGGGTTTGGGCCAGTGTGGAGTCGACTGCGGTGGTTGGCCTTGATCGTTGTCAATGGCGGTTCTTGTGGTGAGTTGAAAGGCGCTATCGCGAGCAAGCTCGCTCCCACAGGTGATCTGCTGTGTTCACAAGATCCCTGTGGGAGCGAGCTTGCTCGCGATGAAGGTAACCCGTTCTGACAGGTAAATGACTACTTAAGCCCCAACCGTCGCGCCAGTTTATGCAGGTTACTCGGGTCAACCTCCAACAACCGAGCCGCCCCCGCCCAGTTCTGCCCGCAGCGTTCCAGAGCCTTGAGGATCGCCTGGCGCTGGCAACCGTCAACCGCCTCACTCAAGGGCTGCACGGGCGCCTCCAATGCTTGCAGGGC
The DNA here is from genome assembly GCF_023701885.1 of Pseudomonas sp. CG7. Taxonomy (NCBI): domain Bacteria; kingdom Pseudomonadati; phylum Pseudomonadota; class Gammaproteobacteria; order Pseudomonadales; family Pseudomonadaceae; genus Pseudomonas; species Pseudomonas sp. CG7. The sequence goes on from NZ_JABAEE010000120.1 coordinate 5,844, forward strand.
CTGTTCCGGCAGCGCCTGTGCAGAGGCGCTACTGGCGTTGACATCCAGGTCCAGCACCTGCGGTTCCAAGGTCATGATCAGGCTGCGACTGGCGCCACGACTCAGTTGCTTCAACGCCGCGCGGCTGATGACATGCTCCAGCTCGCGCACATTGCCAGGCCAGCTGTACGCCAGCAACGCCTGTTCGGCCGCCGGTGACAGGCGCAAGCCGCGCAAGCCCAGGCGCGTGCGGTTCAGTTCGAGGAAGTGCCCGGCCAGCATCAACACATCGTGGCCGCGCTCGCGCAGCGGCGGGATCGGCACCGGGTAGACCGAAAGCCGGTGGTACAGGTCGGCGCGAAACAGCCCATCGCGAATGCTGTCGGGCAAATGCCGGTTGGTGGCGGCGATGATCCGCACATCGACGTGCAGCGGCTTGTCCGCACCCAGGCGCTGGATCTCGCCGTTCTGCAAGGTGCGCAGCAACTTGGCCTGCACGCTCAACGGCAACTCACCGACCTCATCGAGAAACAGCGTGCCGCCATTGGCCGCATCGAAGCGTCCGGCGCGGTCGGTGGTCGCCCCGGAAAACGCGCCTTTGACGTGGCCGAACAACTCGCTTTCGGCCAGGGACTCGGGCAGCGCCGCGCAGTTGACCTGCACCAATGGCTTATGACCGCGCCGGGACAGGCGATGCAGCCGCCGGGCGAACAACTCCTTGCCCACGCCAGTCTCGCCCAGCAACAGCACCGGCAATTCGGAATCGGCCAGCACATCCAGCTCGTTGAGCAATTGCTGCAAGCCTTCGCTGCGCCCAAGGATCTCGCCCTCCTCGGCTGGCAGGCGCAGGTCGGCCCGGTCGCTGCGCGATGCCCGCATGCTACGGTTTTCCTGTTCGAGACGGGTGACCCGCACCGCCGCCTCGATCTGCAACGTACAACGCTTGAGTTCCTCCCGGGCGCGGCTGTCGAAGGTGCCGGCGTGCAGCGCATCCAGGGTGATCGCGCCCCAGAGCCGGCCTTCCACGTACAGGCTCACGCCCATGCAGTCATGCACCGGCAGCGGCTCGCCGACGTGGTGGTCGAGCAAGCCGTCATACGGATCGGGCAAACGGCTGTCCGGCTCGAACCAGGTGGGTTCGCGGGAGGCCATGATCGCCGCCAGGCGCGGATGCTGGGCGATCACGAAACGCCGGCCCAGCGCTTCGTGGACCAGGCCCACGGTAGCTACGGGCCTGAGGCTGTCATCGTCCAGGCGCAGCAGCCCCACGGCACCACTGTTGAAGTACTCGCGCAGGGTCTGCACCAGGCGCTGCAATCGCACCGCATTGGGCAGCTCGACGATCAGGTCGGCGGCCAGGCTTTCACGCAGCATGGTAGTGATGACCCTCCAGGGTTCGTTTGACCCTTCACAGTCAGGGTGACAATCACCCTGTCAATAATTTAGTGCTTTGTTTTCAATCAGTTGAATCTGGCATGCCGGCTGCAAAGAAGCGCTCATCTGTCCCTCCCGGGATTCAACCCAAGGAAACATGATGACCCTCGATCTGCTGGAACAAAGCCTCGGCCAACTGGCCTGCGACATTCCCGGTGCGACCCGTACCTTCCATCATTACAACCTCGACTTCTGTTGCGGTGGGCAAAAATCCTTGCGCGAAGCGGCGCTGGGCAAAGGCTTGAACCCGTTGCTGATCGCCGACGCCCTCAGCACCCTGCAAGCGGCCGGGGAGCTGGGCCATGACTGGCGCAGCGAGCCCCAGGCATTGTTGATCGCCCATATCCTGGAACGCTACCACGCGCGTCATCGCGAACAACTGCCGGAACTGATCCGCCTGGCCCGGCGCGTCGAGACGGTCCATGGCGCCCGGGCCAGTTGCCCCAACGGCCTGGCCGATCACTTGCAGGACATGTATCAGGAACTCGAAGGCCACATGCTCAAGGAGGAACAGGTGCTGTTCCCCATGCTGCAACAAGGCCTGGGCGAACGCGCCTCGGCGCCGATCCAGGTACTGCGCTACGAACACGACCAGCACGGTGAATCCCTGGAAACCATGCTGGCCCTGACCGACCAGATCACCCCGCCCTCCGACGCCTGCAACACCTGGCGCGGCCTGTACCGCGGGCTGGTGGAGTTTCGTGATGACCTGATGCAGCACATCCACCTGGAGAACAATGTGTTGTTCGTCAATGCGATGAAGCCTGCGCGCTGATTTTTCAGCCCCCGCATTACCCCTGTGGGAGCGGGCTTGCTCGCGAAGGCGGTGGATCAGTCAGTATGGGTGTCGACTGACACGCCGCCTTCGCGAGCAAGCCCGCTCCCACAGGGGTTCAGTGTTGTTCTCTCCGGCTCTAAAACTGCCAATAGAACATCGCCTTCGCCAACACCACGATCAGCACCATGTGCCCCAGGATACTGCGGCGCAGCCAGCAGGCTCGGTTCGGCGTCAGGCGACCGCTCTTGAGCCAGTACGCCAGCCACAAATAGTGACCGATAATGCTCAGCGCCAGCAGGATCTTCAGGCTCAGCAGCAGGCCGAAGCTGTTGCCCAGCGGCTGGCTCAATGCGCCGCGATGCTGCCAGGCCAGGGCCATGCCGGCGCCGTAAAGCACCAGCACGACGCCATGCAGCACATGCCGCGAGCGCTGGGCGATGGCCTGGTCGGCAGCGTCCTTGACGCCTTGGGTCAAGGGTCGGCGGGCGCTATGCCAGATGAACACCTCGAAAAACAGCGTGCCAATGAAAGCGATGGCCGCCAACAGGTGCGTGACCAGCAAGACCCCGTACATCATCGCCCCCCTCGTCCCAATCGGCTCATCCCGGATGCCCATCCACCCGAGCCTTCAACAGCATCGGCCCATAGCGCAAGGCGTAGAGACCGAACGCCAACGTCCAGCACAGCGCCGCCAGCCACAGCCCGGCCAACGGCAACAGCAACACCAACAGCACCCGGCTCAGGCACGCCAGGTTCAGCAGGATGAATGCCAGGGTCATGCCCGCCGGTGGCTCCAGGGGGCGCCCGGTATGGCCCAGGCTGACACGGGCAATCATCGCCAGGATCAAACCGGCCATGGCGCCGATGGTCAGGCTGTGCACTGCCAGGCTCGGGCTCACCGGCACACCGAAATGCCACAGCGCCATGCCCAGGCAGGCCACCGCCAGCCAAGCGTAGGCCAGGTGCAACGACCACAGCAGTGGTACCCGCCACAAATCCCGATCATGCCAACGCACCAGTCGAATCCCGTGCCCCACCGCCAACGCGGCGAACAACAGGCCAACCCAGACGCTGGCCACCAGCGCCGGGCCGAAGGCATACAACAACGCCACCAGCGCCGCACCCGCCAGCAACAGGCTATCGAGCCACGGCCAAGGGGCCACGCCCTCGACCCGACCGAGGCCGCGCTGGGTAAAGAATGGAATCCCGCGGCCGCCAATCAAGCCCATCATGGCCGCCACCAGCCACAGGCCGGTGAGCACGCTTTGGCGCTGTAAGCCCTCGTCGTGCTGCACCAGGCCGTACACGGATAACCCGTCGGCGGCGGCCAACAGCAGCAACACCAGCACAATCGGGTAATTGCGCTTCTGCCGCACGCGCCACAACGTCACGCCCATCAACACCGCGACCGCCAGGGCAAAACCCAACTCCAGCAGCGTCAGCAACGGCCAAGGCGCATCGACCAGCCAGGCCAGCCGCGCGCCCAGCCACAACAACGCCAGCGTTGCCAGGCGCTTGCCGCTGAGCCCCGGGGTGCCGGTCCAGGTTTGCACCGCGGTCAGCAGGAACCCGGCGATGATCGCCAAGCCGAAACCGAATAACAGTTCCTGCCGGTGCCAGGCCAACCAGCCGCCGGCCGGCTGCCAGGCCGACAACCGCCCGGTAAACGCCGCGAGCCAGAAAGGAACGGCCAACAACGCCAACACACACCCGGCCAGAAAAAACGGCCGAAACGCCAGGCGCCACAGCGGCGCGATGGCCATGGCTTTGCGACGGTCAAGCACTTGCATACACCACTCCTTTGCCTCGCCAGACAGCCAGCGAGGGACGACAAACCAGGGTTCGAATGATCGGCTATCGACACCGGCCGGCCTTGTCTCAGATCAAGCCCGCGCATCGGCGACCTCCCGTCTCGAACAGGCACTTGCAAGGGGCTTGCCGAAGTGGGTCAGTGTTGGAGTTCAGTAATGCTGTTCAATAAACCCGTGGCGAGGGAGCTTGCTCCCGCTGGGCCGCGAAGCGGCCCTTAAAGCCGCCAAATGCAGGGCATCAGACACTCCGCACCCGCCGATTTACGACTGCTTCGCAGCCGAGCGGGAGCAAGCTCCCTCGCCACAGGTCCATCATTTTCTTGTGTACCGCATTGTGCTCTCACAGGGACTGTAGCTGAACGGGGTATTTAAGACCCTTTCATGGTTGTTTTAACCCTGTCAGACCAGGGTCATTTATACCCACCCCAACCTCAACCCCCCAGGAATCAACGCCCCCAAGCCTGGCCCGGCTCTTGCTCAGGCACGGCATCACCTTTCTTTGCCGGGGTCCTCCATGAAATCCGTCGTCCTGCCGCTCACCTGGTTCGTCGTGCTCACCTGCGTCGTGGCGCTTGCCAGCGGCCTGTCCCTGAGCCTGGTCTGACCCCGCCCTTCTCTTTAGCCATTCCAAGGATCCACGCCATGGTGCTCCACCGCGTCCATCACCAGATTCTGCGCAGCCATCATCTGTTCGAGCCCTTGAACGAAGAACAGCTCGACGAATTGATGAGCAACAGCCAACTGCTGAGCATCGACAGGGGCGACCCGCTGTTCCGCCAGGGAGAGCCGGCGCAGGCGTTTTACTTCGTGATTTCCGGCGCGGTGAAAATCTACCGGCTGACCCCGGACGGCCAGGAAAAAGTCTTCGAAGTGATTGGCGAGCGCCAGACCTTCGCCGAAGCCATGATGTTGATGGACACGCCCAACTACGTCGCGTCCGCCGAAGCCGTCGGCCCGACCCAGTTGTATCGGCTGTCCAACGCCACCTACATGCGTCTGCTGCAAAGCAACAGCCGGCTGACCTTCGCCCTGCTCGGCAAGCTCTGCGTGCGTTTGCACCAACGGGTCAACGAGATTGAAACCCTGTCGCTGAAAAACGCCACGCACCGCGTGGTGCGCTATCTGTTGACGCAACTCGTACGCCTGCAAACCGTGGACAGTCAGTTCGAACTGCCGATGGCCAAACAGTTGATCGCCGGGCATTTGTCCATCCAGCCGGAAACCTTTTCGCGGATCATCCGACGCCTGATCGATGAAAAGATCATCACCCAGGACGGTCGCCAGATCGCCATTCTCGATCGCCTGCGCCTGGAACAATTCGAATGAGCACGCAGCCCACTTGCCTGTATTGCCAACAGGTCCATCCCGCCCATGCAAGCGAATGTCGCCAGTGCGGCATGCCCCTGCCCGCCGAAGCAGCGATGGCCGGCGAGCGCAGGCTTCGGCGCTTCACCTGGTTTTGCATCGCCTTGACGATCTTCTGCATCGTCATGTTCTTCTGGCTGCCTCGCAGCATCGCCTGAACCCTCAATCCTGAGTCAATTGCCGGTACAACTGCGGTAGCCGCAGCGGCAGTTGCTCGGGCTGGCGAATCAAGGTATAGCCGTTGGCTCCGAACATGTATGGCAGGTAATCCCCCGCTTCGCGGTCGATGGTGATGCAGAACGGCGTCAACCCTTGGCGCCGGGCTTCCAGCACTGCCTGGCGGGTGTCTTCCACACCGTAGCGTCCTTCGTAAAGGTCCAGGTCGTTGGGCTTGCCGTCACTGAGCAGCAACAACAATTTGCGCCGGCGCTTGCAGCCCGCCAGCCGTTGCGTGGCCTGGCGAATCGCTGCGCCCATGCGCGTGTAGTAACCGGGCTTGAGGCCCTGGATCCGTCCGCGGGTGTGATCGTCGTAACGCTGGTTGAAGGCCTTGAGTTCATGCAGGCGCACCTGCTGGCGACGCAGGGACGAGAACCCGTACAACGCGAAGTCATCACCCAGCACCGACAGGGTTTCACCGAACAGCAACAGGCTGTCGCGGATCACGTCGATCACCCGGTGCTCGTCGTTGAGGTGGGCATCGGTGGACATCGACAGGTCGGCCAGCAGCAGGCAGGCCAGGTCGCGGCGGGTCTGGCGCTGGTCCATGAACAGTCCGCGTTCGCTGCATTGGCCATGCTGGCGCTCGACGTGAAAATCCAGCCAGGCTTGCAGGTCCAGTTCCGAGCCTTGGGTTTGCTGGCGCAACCATTGACGGTCGTTGCGCAAGTGTTCGAACTGGCGACGCAGGCGCTGGGCCGAGCTCCGCAAGCGTGCCGGCAGCGGCTGCGGCTGGCAATCGCGAGGGGTGAAAATTTGCTGGCTGACGAAGTCGTCCTGCAGGCGGTGCTTGCGATAATCCCATTCCGGCAACAGGATGCCCGCGCCCAACGGGATATCGTCCACATCGGCCGGAGGCAGGTCCAGGTGCAGTTTCAAGCCACCGCCCTTGCGCACGCGGGTGCGGGAAAGCGTCAACTGATCCAAGTCCTCGGCGACGCGAGCGGCGTCCGGGGCTTCGCGGTCGTCGGCCCAGCGATCCAGGTCGACATGTTCGGTCCAGCTGAACAGGTTTTCCAGGCGCACGATCAGCAGCCCACCGTCACGGCTGGTGTCATCGATTCGCTCGGCGCGCTTGCGGCCGCCCTGTTGTTCGCCGGGCGGTGTCGCCAGGTATTGCTCGGACTCCTCGAGGTTGGCGGCCTGGGGATTGGCCAGGTGTTGGGGTGGGTAGAGCCACAGTGGCAGCGGCCAGGCGGCCCGCTCGCTGCGGGGAAAATGTTCGACGCTGCCCGGTTCGCGCAAGGCTTGGCACAACGCTCGCTCCACAGCGGCTTCGGCCGGGTTGAGCGTGGCCGGATCGGGGCGCAGGGACAGGTGCGCCTCCACCAGTCGCCAGTAGCGCGGGCGCAGCGCCGGGTAGCGCTTCAACACCGCCAGGGTCCAGCGCTGATTGTCCCGGCCCCAATGCTTCATCGGTCCTGACTGCGCGGCCAGCAAGGCCAGCCAGCGATACAACTCTTGGTTGAGCTCGACATCGGGGAACGCGGCCAGGCTCGCCGGCAAGCGCAGATTGTCGCCGTCGCACCAGGCCAGGGGCACTTGCTTGCAGGTGCCGGCGATCTGCTGCATCAGGTTGCGCCGCAGCAGCAGGTCGCGGTCACTGACCGCTTCCAGTCCCAGGTGCGGCGCACCGCCGGTGGCCCGAAACAACACCTGCAGCGAGCGTTGCCGTGGGATTAGCTCGACCCGTGCCTCCGGAAAATCGGCACTGGCCCGGCGGGTGATGAAACGGTGCCAGACACTGCCGACCCATTCTTCCAGCTCCAGGGTGAATGCCATGTTTTACTCTCCTATCGACCCGACTGATTCGCACTGCTCTTGTGGCGAGGGAGCTTGCTCCCGCTTGGCCGGGCTGGCGCTCCAGTGCGAAGCGCTCACAAGATTCTTGGGGCGACTTCGCCACCCAGCGGGAGCAAGCTCCCTC
>NZ_JABAEE010000121.1:0-13129 GCF_023701885.1 Pseudomonas sp. CG7
GAGGGAGCTTGCTCCCGCTGGGCTGCGCAGCGGCCCCAAAACCATTCGACACGGTGCGTCAGGAAAAAACGGCTGGCAGGTTTTTACGGTTGCTGCGCATCCGAGCGGGAGCAAGCTCCCTCGCCACAAGTCAGCGCTTTTGCTCGAAGACTTGCCTGTTGGAAGAGGTGATGCTCAAGTGTGGAACATTCAATGACCAAGCAAGAGAAAACCGGCATGGAGCTACGGCACGACGCGGCGCTGATCCTCATCGATCAACAGAAAGGCATCCTCCACCCCAGGCTCGGCCCGCGCAACAACCCCGAGGCCGAGCTGCGCATGCTGGAATTGCTGGCTTTCTGGCGACACACGGCGCGGCCGGTGATTCACGTTCATCACTTGTCCCGTTCGCCGGACTCGGTGTTCTGGCCGGGGCAGTCGGGGGTGGAGGTCCAGCCGCGGTTCGAGCCGATGGCCGGGGAACGGCTGGTGCAAAAACAGGTGCCGGATGCGTTCAGTGGCACGCGCCTGGAGCAAGACCTGCGCGAAGCCGGTATCGGGCAACTGGTGATCGTCGGCGTGGCGACGAACAACTCGGTGGAGTCCACGGCCCGCACAGCCGGCAACCTGGGGGTCGACACTTGGGTGGTCGAGGACGCCTGCTTTACCTTCGACAAGACCGATTACTTCGACAATCCTCGTTCGGCGGCCGAGGTGCATGCCATGTCCCTGGGCAACTTGCACGGTGAGTATGCGACGGTGGTGGGTGTGAAGCGGATTCTGCAGGCGGGCTGATACATATGCAGTGAATGTACCGACCTCATCGCGAGCGAGCTCGCTCCCACATTGATTCTTCGGCGATCATTAAATATCGCCTCACCGCAAATCCCCTGTGGGAGCGAGCTTGCTCGCGATGACGGTCTAACGGGCGAAAAACTTCTTCGCCCTGCCCCTCAAGCTCCGTGGCATTTCTTGAATTTCTTGCCATTGCCGCACGGGCAAGGGTCGTTGCGACCGACATCCTTCAGGGCGTTGCGTACTGGCTCCTGGTGGGCGTGGCCGCAGTTCGGGCCGTGGACGTGGCCGTGGTCATGATCGTGGTGATGGTCGTGATCGTGGGTGCAATCAGGGCCGTGAACGTGGGGTTGCTGGGTCATCGGGGTTACTCCGCAATTAAATCGGCGGCGATTATCACGCCATTGCGCTCAAGGTGCACGTAGTGGGCAATGAATAATCCGGTTTCCAGCTCACCTTCCAGACGATAGGGGATCTGTTCCCGGGGTTTCTCCAGCAGCTTCACCACTTCCCGCACTTGCGGCCACAGGTTGGTGCGCACCGGCACCTTGAAGTAGGCGCTGTGCCTGGGGCGCACGGTGAACCAGTGTTCATGCTCACCTTCGGTCAGCAACAGCTCGCCCAGGTGGACACGGTAGGTCAGGCCACGAACGGTGAGGGCGCTGTCGCCGGGGTTGTCGACGCGAAAGTGCAGCATGAACCGCTGTTCCACCAGCCGGGCCCGGATCACCTCGACCTTGACCAGGTGCACCTGGGGCGCAGGGGCTTCATCACCTCGCCAGGAGGCACAGCCGCCGAACCCGAAGAGCAGCAGCAGGCAGGTGACGCGCAGCAAGAAGGATGGAAGGGTCATGTCCGTGCCTCTGGTTTATCCCCAGTCTAGCCCTATGGGCCGATGGACGGGCGTCGGACGTTTCCGAAAAATCAGCGGTTGAAGTAACCGGCGCAGCATTTCTTGAATTTGTACACGCTGCCGCACGGACAATCGTCGTTGCGTCCCGTCTTCACCGGCACGGTCGGGTCGATGAAGTACCAGCGCCCGTCGTTCTGCACAAACGAGGACTGTTCCCGGTGGCTATGCTCGCCCTGGCCATCGTGCCAGCGCGCCGTGAACGTGACGAAGGCGTGGTCCGGTTTACCGCCGAACACTTCGCTGCTTTCCACCTCCAGCCCCAACCAGGTGCTGTTGGCGCTCCACTCGCTGATGGACTGGCGATCAAGGCCTTGCTGCTGGGCGGGCAGGGTGGTGGCAACCAGGTAATCCACCAGGCCCAGCACATAGGCGCTATAGCGCGAACGCATCAAGGCTTCGGCGCAGGGGGCCGGGTGGCCGTCGTGGTAGTGGCCGCAGCAGGCGTCCAGTGAATTGCCACTGCCGCAGGGGCAAATGGGTGATTGGGAGCTTGTGTTCACGGTTACCACCAATATTTTCCGAAGTTTTCCGGGTTGGCCCAGAAACGTGAGTTGAGCCAGTCGGGGACTTGTTTGTATTCAAGCAGATCGTAGGTGAACAGGGTCAGCACCTGATCGTCACGCTGGAATCGCTCACTGGCTTGCAGGGCCAGGGAGAAAAAGTCCGTCTCTTGCCAGCCGCAGGCAGTGAGGTCGGCCAGCACGGCGATGCGGCTGGCGTTGAGATTGCGGATGCCGCCCAGCAGGTTCAGACCCTCGCGCTTGGGCAAATGCTCCAGGCAATCGAGTGCCAGGGCCAGGTCAAAACGGCGCGCCGCGACGTCCGCCGGCAGCGCGCCGGGGCCGGCGTGGACCACTTCGGTGTCGGGGTGGGCCTGCTGGAAGGCTTCGAGTGCGGGAAAGCCGCTGGCACCGATCAGCAGCAGTGTTCGGGGGGCATAACGGTCAAGCACGGCCGCCAGGGCTTGCTGGGGCGTACGCGAAGAAATGGCAACGGTCATCGAAGTTCCTCAGTCAGAACCACCACGATAGCCTGCCCGGACATCATGGCCTAGAGCGGTTTGTCCCGGAATGTGCGCAAACGTCGTAAACACGGGGCGAAAACCCGCGATTGCTCAGGCTGGCGCAGATTCGAAGTCGGGTCTTTACTCCCCTGAATCGGCGCCAAGCCGATCCCTCAAGGAGAAACCCGATGAGCATAGTTCGGACAGCGTTACCCCTGGTTCTGCTAACCAGTGTGTTGACTGGTTGCGCAGGTTTGCAGAAAACCGACTGGCCGACCTGTGCGGCTGTCGGCGGAGCGATCGGCGCCGGATTGGGCGCCATAGAAAGCACTTCCTGGGCTGGCGGCGGCGCGTTGTACGTTGGCGGCATGGCGGCAGCTTATTGCTGGGTCAAGGGCGACGGCGACGAAGACGGCGATGGCGTGCCGGACAGCCGTGACAAATGCCCGGGCACACCGAAGGGCGTGCAGGTCGATGCCGACGGTTGCCCGCCGCCCGCGCCGGCGCCGGGGGACGAAGAAGCGGTCGTGGTCAAGGAAGAAACCATCGTGATCCGCGATGTGCACTTTGAATTCAACAAAGCCACGCTGACTCCAGCCGACAAGGATGTACTGAGCACGGGCGCCACCCGCCTGAAGCAGGAAACGTCCACCGCGCAACTGAGTGTCACCGGCCACACCGACAGCGTTGGCAGCGATGCGTACAACCAGAAGCTGTCGCAGCGGCGAGCCGATTCGGTGGTGAAATACCTGGTCGAAAACGGCGGGCCGCAGTCCAGTTTTGTCTCGGTGTCCGGCGCCGGTGAGAGCCAGCCTGTGGCCGATAACAAGACCGCCGACGGCCGCGCGATGAACCGCCGCACGGAGATCAAGATAAACCGTTGAAACCCTTGGCATCCGCGGCTTGTAGAGTTGCGGATGCGGGTCTTTACTCCTGTGTGACCGGTATGGGCCGGTGACACAGGAGCCTTCACCATGAACGTTCTAATCAGGGCCGCCTTACCGGTGCTGCTGGCGAGCAGTCTGTTGTCCGGTTGCGCCACTCACAGCGACGGCAGCGCACCCCTCAATCCACGCACCTGGCCAATCTGTAGCCTGATCGGCGGCCTCGTCGGCGGCGGGTTGGGGGCCATTGAAAGCAGCGGTTGGGCCGCTGGTGGGGCCGCTTTGGGGCTGCTGGGCGGTGGCTTGATCTGCTACGCCCAGGATGGCGATGAAGACGATGACGGCGTGTTCGACCGCCGTGACCGTTGTCCCGATACCCCAGCCAATACACCGGTCGAGCATCACGGTTGCCCGGGGCCGCAATACCCGGCCAGCGTGCCACCGGTCGAACCGCAAGCGCCGACTAGCGAGGTCATTACCCTCAACGACGCGGGCAAGGTGCTGTTCGATTTCGACAAATCCGATCTCACCGCAGAGGCTCGAAGCCAGCTCGATGGGCTGATGGGCAAGCTCAGCCATGCCAATGTCGCCAGCATCCGGGTGGTGGGCCATACCGACAGCGTCGGCAGCGACGCCTATAACCAAGGGCAGTCCGAACGTCGCGCCAGTAGCGTCGTGGAGTATTTGCTGACCCAGGGGCTCGCCCCCGACAAACTCACCAGCGATGGCAAGGGCGCAAGCGAGCCGGTGGCCGACAATGAGACCGACGAAGGGCGCGCGCAGAATCGCCGGGTCGAATTGCATCTCCAGCGCTGAGCGGCGGGCCAGAGCAGCCGGATCGTCGGGAGGGCGATCCGGCCGGCCGGGGCTTGGGTTGGATTAAATTTGCCTGGCCCTCTGGCTTATCCGGCGCGCAAGCCGTTACTGTGCGCGCAAAGAATAATTCTCCATCAGGGGGGCGTATGAAGGGTTTTGGGGGCTGGGGCGCTTGCTGACCCTGCTGTTCTGGCTGGTGGTGCTGGTCAAGCTGGTCGTGCCGTTCGTCCATCCGCTGCATCTGCTGGTCAATTTCGCCGGTGCTTTTTTGCTGGTGCTGCATGTGCTGGAACTGCTGTTGTTCCGGGCCAGTTTCCGTGGCCGCGCCGCCCCCGGCCGTGACCGCCTCAGAGTGCTGCTGTTCGGCATCTTCCATCTGCAAACCCTCCCGACCGCGCCAGAGGCTTCCCATGCGTAAATTGTGTCTGCTTGCCGCACTTGTATGCCCGTGGGCTTCGGCCCAGGTGCTCCAGGTCGAAAGCCATTCGTTGATGCGCCTGCCCAACACCACCAGCACACTGACCCTGGAACGTCTGGAGGTAGCCGATTACGGCACGCTGCTGGTGCCGTCCAATGTCGCTGAACTGTCCATCGACCAATTGCACCTGGGGCGTGAAGCGCGGATCGCCATCGTGCCGGCGCAGCAGGCATTGGAAATGAAAGTGGCCCGGGCTGAATTGGCCGAGGGCAGCCAGATCACTTCACGGGGCGCACCGGGTACCTACACCAAGGCCGCGCGGCCGGGGCGCGATCTCAACCTGCGTTTCAAGGTGTTGAATGGGCCATTGTTGTCGGTGGACGCCCGTGGCGGCACCGGTGCACCGGGTTTCGTGGGGCTCGACGGTGCCAATGGCCAGGCGCCGGGTTGCACCTGGGGCTCGGCCGGTCGCGGTGCCGACGGCAGCAGTGGCAGCGATGGCCAGCCGGGCGCCGCCGGTGCGCAGGTGCGCCTCGAACTGCCCCGGGCCTATCCTGCCGAGCAGATCAAGGTCACGGTGGATGGCGGTGCCGGTGGCCCGGCGGGACACGGCGGCAAGCCTGGGGCGGGCGGCAAGGCCAAGGGCTGCGTGGTCTATACCGCGGATGGCGGCAAGAGCGGTCGCCCTGGCGCCGACGGCCAGCCCGGGCCTGCCGGAGCGGCGGGGACGGTGACGGTGCAGCGGTTCTGAACCTGCCCCGAATCTAACCTGTGGGAGCGAGCCTGCACGCGATGGGGGTGGATCAGTCGACCTTGCTATGACTGACACACCGCTATCGCGAGCAGGCTCGCTCCCACAGGTGCTGTGTCCAACTGGAGATTTCTTCAGAACATCGGCCGCGCCGCGCCAAGCGCCACTACCAGCAACCCGATCAACAAATTGATCCCCACCAACCGCCGAATCCTGCCCAGTACGGCGGCACCCGCCGGCCAGTCCTGCGCCGTTACGGCGTTACGCAAAACGGGCAGTTGCAAGCCCTGGATGCGGATAAACAGTGCTGTCATCACTATGTACAGCCCCATCATTATCTGCACATAACGCGGCGCGGTTTCGAAACCGGCGAAGCGCAGATGGATCAGGCCGACGCCGCTGATCGGCAAAAGTACGACCGCGACCCAGACCCAGACGAAAAAACGCTGAAACACTTCTACCCATAACTTGAGTCGGGCAGGGCCCTCAAGCGCCGTCATTGCGGCGGGACGCAGGATCATCCAGGCGAAGAACATGCCGCCGACCCAGATCAGGGCCGCCAGTAAATGCAGGGTGTAGACGAGGGCAAAGGGTGTCATTGGGTTACTCCGTTCTGCGCAGGATTCATTAGCGGGGTATGATAGCCGCCGATCCGAACCACTGAAAATTTATCCAGCGTTTTTAGCGCCCGACCATCCATGATCAGCACCGAACTCAAAACCACGATCCAGGGCGCCTATTCGCGTTTTCTCGAAGCCAAGAGCCTCAAGCCGCGATATGGCCAGCGCCTGATGATTGCCGAAGTGGCAAAAGTCCTGGGTGACATCGACACCGACGACGAAGGCCGGCGCAGCGGCGAGCCTGCCATCGTGGCGGTGGAGGCCGGCACCGGTACCGGCAAGACCGTGGCCTACAGCCTGGCGGCGATTCCGACTGCCAAGGCCGCTGGCAAACGGCTGGTGATCGCCACGGCCACCGTCGCCCTGCAGGAGCAGATTGTCTACAAGGACCTGCCCGACCTGATGCGCAACAGCGGGCTGAACTTCACGTTCGCCCTGGCCAAGGGCCGCGGGCGCTACATGTGCCTGTCCAAGCTCGACATGTTGCTCCAGGAAGGCCACGCCCAGACCGCCACGGCCCAGTTGTTCGAAGAAGAAGGCTTCAAGATCGAGGTGGATGAAGCCAGCCAGAAGCTGTTCACCAGCATGATCGAGAAGCTGGCCGGCAATAAATGGGACGGCGACCGCGACAGCTGGTCCACGGCCCTGGAAGACGCTGACTGGTCCCGCCTGACGACCGACCATAGCCAGTGCACCAACCGCCATTGCCCGAACTTCGGCCAATGCGCCTTCTACAAGGCCCGGGAAGGCATGGGCAAGGTCGACGTCATCGTCACCAACCACGACATGGTCCTGGCCGACCTGGCCCTGGGCGGCGGTGCGGTGCTGCCGGACCCGCGCGACACGATCTACGTGTTCGACGAAGGCCATCACCTGCCGGACAAGGCCATCGGCCATTTCGCCCATTACACCCGGCTGCGCTCCACCGCCGATTGGCTGGAAACCACCGCCAAGAACCTCACCAAGCTCTTGGCCCAGCATCCGTTGCCGGGCGACCTGGGCAAGTTCATCGAGCAAGTGCCGGAGCTGGCGCGGGAAATCAAGACGAACCAGCAGTTCATGTTCACCGCGTGCGAGCAAGTGGCCGATTTCAAGCCCGGCGAAGACGTCGAGGGCCGCGAGCGGCCACGCCACCGGTTTGTCGGCGGGGTGATTCCTGAGCACATGCGCGAAATGGGCATCGAGCTCAAGAAAGGTTTCGCGCGCCTGACGGATCTGTTCACGCGGCTGACCGACCTGCTCAAGGAGGGCATGGATGGCGAGGTGAACATTGGTATCGCCAGCAACCAGGCCGAGGAGTGGTATCCGCTGTTCGGCAGCCTGCTGTCCCGCTCCCAAGGCAATTGGGAACTGTGGACGGCCTTCACCGCCGAAGACCCGGAAGACAACCCGCCGATGGCGCGGTGGCTGACCCTGGCCGAAAGCGGTTCGCTGTTCGACATCGAGGTCAATGCCAGCCCGATCCTGGCGGCGGAAATGCTGCGGCGCAACCTGTGGAACGTGGCCTACGGCGCGCTGGTGACCTCCGCCACCCTGACCGCCCTCGGCACGTTCGACCGCTTCCGCATGCGCGCCGGCCTGCCGAAGAAGGCCGTGACCGCCGTGGTGCCAAGCCCCTTCCATCACGCCGACGCCGGTGTGCTGCGGGTGCCGGACCTCAAGGCCGACCCACGGGATGCGGCCGGCCATACCGCGGCGATCATCCGCGACCTGCCAGAATTGGTGGAAGGCTCACGGGGCACGCTGGTGCTGTTTTCCTCGCGCAAGCAGATGCAGGACGTATTCGATGGCCTGGACCGTGACTGGCGCAAGCAGGTGTTCATCCAGGGCAACCTGTCGAAGCAGGAAACCCTGAACAAGCACAAGGCACGAGTCGACGGTGGCGATTCCAGCGTGTTGTTCGGCCTGGCGAGCTTCGCTGAAGGCGTGGACTTGCCCGGTGCCTATTGCGAGCACGTGGTGATCGCCAAGATCCCCTTCTCGGTTCCCGACGATCCGGTAGAGGCCGCGCTGGCCGAGTGGATCGAAGCCCGCGGTGGCAATGCATTCATGGAAATCTCCGTGCCGGACGCTTCGCTGAAGCTGGTCCAGGCATGTGGCCGCTTGCTGCGCACCGAAGAAGACCGCGGCACCATCACCTTGCTCGACCGCAGGTTGGTGACCCAGCGCTATGGCAAGGCGATCCTCAATGCATTGCCGCCGTTTCGGCGGGAGATTTCCTGATACGTGTTGCTGTGGCAAGGGCGCTTTTGTGGCAAATGGACGCTTTTGTGGCGAGGGAGCTTGCTCCCGCTGGGGTCTGTAGGAGCTGCCGAAGGCTGCGATCTTTTGATTTTTGTCTTTCGCTTGAGATTTAAGTGTCTGGGGAAAGATCGCAGCCTCGTTTCACTCGGCAGCTCCTACATAGCTCCTACCACGCACCCCAGCGGGAGCAAGCTCCCTCGCCACAAAGGCCAGAACCAGTCCGGTCAGCCGTCTTGCGGCGGTTCCCAAAAGCCTGAATGGCTGAAACAATGCCAGCCACCTTAAAAGTGTTTGTTTCAAGGGAGTTACGGGTGCAAATTCAAGGCCATTACGAGCTTCAGTTCGAAGCGGTGCGTGAAGCGTTCGCGGCATTGTTCGATGACCCCCAGGAGCGCGGCGCGGCGTTGTGCATCCAGGTGGGGGGCCGTACGGTGATCGACCTGTGGGCCGGTACCGCCGACAAGGATGGCCATGAAGCCTGGCACAGCGACACCATCGCCAACCTGTTCTCCTGCACCAAGACGTTCACCGCCGTCACCGCCTTGCAACTGGTGGCCGAAGGCAAGTTGCAACTGGACGCCCCGGTGGCCCGCTATTGGCCTGAGTTCGCGGTGGCGGGCAAAGCTGGCATTACCCTGCGCCAACTGCTCTGCCATCAGGCCGGGCTTCCGGCGTTGCGTGAGCTATTGCCGCCCGAAGCACTGTATGACTGGCAAACCATGGTTGACGCCCTGGCGGCCGAAACGCCTTGGTGGACGCCGGGCGAGGGCCACGGTTATGCCGCGATCACTTACGGCTGGCTGGTAGGCGAGCTGTTGCGCCGGGCCGACGGGCGAGGCCCGGGGGAGTCCATCGTGGCCCGCGTCGCCAAGCCGTTGGGCCTGGATTTTCACGTGGGCCTGGCCGACGAGGAATTTCATCGCGTGGCCCACATCGCCCGGGGCAAAGGCAACGTCGGCGATGCGGCGGCCCAGCGCCTGTTGCAGGTGACGATGCGCGAGCCCACGGCCATGACCACCCGGGCGTTTATCAATCCGCCGTCGATCATGACCAGCACCAACAAACCGGAATGGCGACGCATGCAGCAACCGGCGGCCAACGGCCACGGCAATGCCCGTAGCCTGGCCGGGTTCTACGCGGGACTGCTCGATGGCAGCCTGCTGGAAGGTGAAATGCTCGACGAACTGACTCGCCAGCACAGCCTCGGCGAGGATAAGACGTTGTTGACCCAGACCCGTTTCGGCCTGGGCTGCATGCTTGACCAGCCGGAGGTGCCGAATGCGACCTACGGCCTCGGCCCGCGGGCGTTCGGTCATCCGGGGGCAGGGGGCTCCATCGGGTTTGCCGATCCCGAACATGATGTCGCGTTCGGCTTCGTGACCAACACGCTTGGACCTTACGTGTTGATGGACCCACGCGCGCAGAACCTTGCGCGGGTGCTTGCCACTTGTCTATAAAACGCCATTGAAGGCCATGGACACCGGAACCTCGTGTCCTTTTCAGTTTCCAAGCGTCTGTTTATGCGGCCAAAACATGGCCTTGTTTTTCATCTAGATCATTTTGTGGATATCCAATGTCATCGAATAAAACCCTCGCTCTGGCGCTGTGCTTCGCTATCACCGGTTGCGCACAAACCCCACAAAATGATGCCGAGGGCAGCAGTGGCTGGTGGCCATTCGGTTCTTCCGACAAGGTAGCGGCCAAGGAAGCGGCGCCCGTGGCGCCCCTGAAGCCGGCCGCCGTCGCACCGCAAGCCAAGGCTGAGGGCGCCAGCCATTGGTGGTGGCCGTTCTCTTCCGAGGAAACCGCCGCAGACGCCGCCAGAAAAGCCGAAGCAAAGGCTGAAGCCAAGCCTGAGGCCAAGGCGCCAACAGCGGTTGCCAAGGCCGAAGCCGAAAGCAACGGCAAGTGGTGGTGGCCGTTCGGCGGCAAGGATCAGGAAACCGCCAAGGCGGTGCCGATGCCCGATCCGAAAGTTACCCAGGCCTGGCTCGACGACTACGAGCCGAAGCTGCGCACCGCCATCAAGGACAGCAAGCTCGAACTTGAGCGCCGTGACAACGTGCTGGTGGTCACCGCGCCTGTGGACGGCTCGTTCAACCCGGATCGCCCGGCCATGCTGTTGCCTGTGACGCTCGGCCCGTTCACCCGCGTGGCGAAGATCCTCGAGGCCGATCCGAAGACCGCCGTGCGGATTCTCGGCCATGCCGATACCTCGGGCGCCGCCCCGGCCAACCTCAAGCTCCGCCAGGAGCGGGCCCAGTCCGTGGCGGCGATTTTCCGCCTCAGCGGCCTGCAACGCGAGCGCCTGATGCTGCGCGGCATGGGCGCAGTGGCGCCACGTGCGGCCAACGACAGCGTCGAGGGTCGCGCCTTGAACCGTCGTGTGGAACTGCTGGTCACGCCGGCCAACACCATGGTTGCGCTGCTGAGCAAATACACCATGCCGGCGCCGGCCCCGGTGACCATGGTAGCCGCCCAGGATGTGAAGCCTGCTGCCCCGGCCCCTGCGCCTGCGGCTAAAAAAGCGGTGGCTTCGACCAAGAAAGCCTCGGCCAAGAAAGCGCCGGCCAAAAAAGCCGCGGCCAAGGCGCCTGCAAAGAAAGCCCCGGCCAAGCCCGCCACCCCGGCGAAGAAACCCCAACCGGCCAAAGCCGCCACCGATACCAAGAAAGTCGCGGCCGCCGAGACTCCGAAGCAGTGATGGGCTAACCATAAGGAATGCGCCATGACCCAACCGCTGGCTGATATGCGCCGCGACTACACCCGCGACGGCTTGACCGAGGCACAGGCCCCGGCCGAGCCGTTTGCATTGTTCCACCAATGGTTCGCTGACGCGGTGAAAACCGAACAGGCCCCGGTGGAGGCCAACGCCATGACCCTGGCGACGGTGGATGCAGACGGGCGCCCGCATTGCCGGATCCTGCTGCTCAAGGGGCTGGATGCCCTGGGCTTTACGTTCTTCACCAACTACGACAGCGCCAAGGGCCAACAACTGGCCGCGAATCCATTCGCGGCCATGACGTTTTTCTGGCCGGCCCTGGAACGCCAGGTGCGCATCGAAGGCAAAGTGGTCAAGGTCACGGCGCAAGAGTCGGACGCCTATTACCAGGTTCGCCCGCTGGGCAGCCGTCTCGGCGCCTGGGCTTCACCCCAGAGCCGGGTGATTTCAGGGCGCGCGGAGTTGGACGATTTGCTCAAGGCCACCGAGCAACGTTTCAGTGACAGCCAACCCCATTGCCCGGAGCATTGGGGCGGTTACCGCTTGCTGCCCGCGCGCATCGAGTTCTGGCAGGGCCGCCCGAGCCGCCTGCATGATCGCCTCAACTACCGCCTGCAAGGGGCGAACTGGACTCGCGAGCGCCTGGCGCCTTAGGCGGATAACCTGCCGCAGCGGTTTGCAACCATTGCGGCAGGTCTCGGCGCTTGATGCCTTGCTCCCGGGCGCGGGCCAATTGTTGCAGCATATAGGTCTTTTTCTGCTCGTCCTGCCCCGCCAACGACAGCGCCAGGTCGCGGTCCATCCAGCGTTTGATCCGCACGTACAGCCACCCGTGGAAGTACAGGCCGGCCACGGTGGTCACGACGATAATGAAATAATCCATGAAAAAATCCCTGGGTTGATGACGCAGGTTTCGTAAATTGGCGCTACTGTTTGGTGAATTTTTCCGGTGCGCCTGTATCCCACCTGAATGAAAACAATTTTATCCCGGCAAGGCCGTGACAGGCGTCAAGCCGGGGAGTTTAATGAATCCCTGTCTTTTGGAGTTGATGCTATGCGTAAGTCTGTTTTGCTGGTTGCTTCCTTTTCCACGATGGCGATGTTGCTCACTGGCTGTCAGTCGAGCCTGACCGGTGACTCCTACTCCCGTGACGAAGCGCGTCGCGTGCAGACGATTCGCATGGGGACCATCGAGTCCCTGCGTCCGGTCAAGATCGAAGGCACCAAGACCCCGATCGGCGGTGCGGCGGGTGCCGTGGTCGGTGGTGTGGGCGGCAGCGCCATTGGTGGTGGCCGTGGCAGCATCGTCGCTGCTGTGATCGGTGCCGTGGCCGGTGGCCTGATCGGTTCCGCCACTGAAGAAGGCCTGACCCGTACCCAGGGTGTGGAAATCACTGTGCGTGAAGATGACGGCAGTATGCGTGCCTATGTGCAGCAGGTTCAGGAGAACGAGGTGTTCCGTGTGGGTGAGCGGGTTCGTATTTCCACTGTGGATGGCACGAGTCGCGTATCGCACTAAGCGGAGTCAGGTCAGAAAAAACGGCGCTCATTCCTGGGAGGGAAGGCGCCGTTTTTTTATGGTTTTGTTTTGAGTGGTGGTGTGTATATCCGTTGCTGCGGTAACGGCGGCTTAGGGTTTCGCCTTACGGCGGGTCGCTTTTTTCAGACGCCACGAAGGCAGCGTGGTTAACGGGGCGCCCCAGATCAAAATCAAAAGCCGAGCGAGGCGGCCTTATAGCCGACCTGGTTCATGCTGGTGACCGCGTTCCTCCTGTGGGAGCGGGCTTGCTCGCGAAGGCGATGTCACAGTCGATGAAGATGCTGGATGGGCTGGCCTCTTCGCGAGCAAGCTCGCTCCCACAGTGGTTCTGTGTCGGACATGAGTTTTGTATTCACCGCAGATCCAGTGTGGGAGATTCTATGGTTGAGGGGAAGCCCTCAAGCCGCTTTTGGTTGGTATTCGCTTTGCCCTTTCAGCAGAGCG
>NZ_JABAEE010000122.1:0-13082 GCF_023701885.1 Pseudomonas sp. CG7
GGTGTGCGAGCCGAGCGCGAGCGGCCGGTGGTGTGGGCGGTGGCCAAGGGGTCGTTCATCAACAAATTGATCCTGGCGCCACCGGCGCTGGCCGTCACGCCTTCGATCCAGTGATGCACCGCCGGCACGCCGTGGGTAAGGATGCCACCGCCCACCAGGAACATCGCTGCGGTGCCGATCACCGACAGGCTTTTCATCATGTAGGGTGCTGCGCGCAGGATGGCCCCGCCGATGCTTTTGGCGACCTGTCCTGGCTTCTGCGTCAACCAGAGCCCCAGGTCATCGAGCTTGACGATGCCCGCCACCAGGCCGTACACACCAACGGTCATGACAATCGCAATGCCCGACAGCACGATCACCTGCTGAGTCAGCGGCGCTTCGGCGACGGTGCCGAGGGTGATGGCAATGATTTCCGCCGAAAGGATAAAGTCAGTGCGCACGGCGCCCTTGATCTTGTCTTTTTCGAAGGCCACCAGATCCACCGCCGGATCCGCCACCGCCTCGACCAGTTGCGCATGTTCAGCCTGGTCCTCGGCCTTGCTGTGAAGGAACTTGTGGGCCAGTTTCTCGAACCCTTCGAAGCACAGGTAGGCGCCGCCGATCATCAACAGCGGCGTCACCAGCCAAGGGACGAAGGCACTGATCGCCAGCGCCGACGGCACCAGGATCAATTTGTTGATGAACGACCCCTTGGCCACCGCCCACACCACCGGCAGCTCGCGCTCGGCGCGCACACCTGACACTTGCTGGGCGTTGAGCGCCAGGTCATCGCCGAGCACGCCGGCGGTTTTCTTGGCGGCCATCTTGGTCATCAGCGCAACATCGTCGAGTACGGTAGCGATATCGTCGATCAGTACCAGCAAACTGCTTCCAGCCATGGAGGGACTCCTTGAACAATAATGCTGCGCAGCATACCGCGAGCCGCGGGGCCTTGTGGCCTGTACGGTTAATTCGAGTACTCAAATTCGAGTGCCAGTGCTTGCCAGGCAAGGCGCCATGACGAGTCGTAGCCCGCTACGGCGAGGAATGGTAACGCAGCTTGGCAAGCACTGGCGCCGAAGTTGAGTGCACGAATTAGCCACACAGGCCACCAGGGGCATTCTTGAGCGCCGCGCGAGGCCGGTGCTACCATGCGCCACCGCCAGAACAGGCAAGGAACCCCTGGGTTTATGAGCACAATCCGCGAGCGCAACAAAGAATTGATCCTGCGTGCCGCCAGCGAAGAATTTGCCGACAAGGGCTTCGCCGCGACCAAGACCAGCGACATCGCGGCCAAGGCTGGCCTGCCCAAGCCGAACGTCTACTACTACTTCAAATCCAAGGAAAACCTCTACCGCGAGGTGTTGGAAAGCATCATCGAGCCGATTCTCCAGGCTTCGACACCGTTCAATGCCGACGGCGTACCCGGTGAGGTGCTGAGCCACTACATCCGCTCCAAGATCCGCATTTCCCGCGACCTGCCCTTCGCCTCGAAAGTCTTCGCCAGCGAAATCATGCACGGCGCCCCGCACCTGAGCCCCGACCTGGTGGAGCAACTCAACGCCCAGGCCCGGCACAACATCGACTGCATCCAGACCTGGATCGACCGCGGCCAGATCGCCCCCATCGACCCCAACCACCTGATGTTCAGCATCTGGGCCGCCACCCAGACCTATGCCGATTTCGACTGGCAAATCAGCGCCGTGACCGGCAAGGCCAAGCTGGATGAAGCGGATTACGAAGCGGCGGCGCAGACGATTATTCGGTTGGTTTTGAAGGGGTGTGAGGTGGATCGCTAGCCAGGCTCGGGACCGAGTTGCGGCTTTCGCGAGCAGGCTCGCTCCCACAAAGGACTCAGGTTGTTTGCAGATTCTGTATTCACCACAAAACCCTGTGGGAGCGAGCCTGCTCGCGAAAGCCGCAACTCGATTTCAAGTCAAAGCCAAATGGCATCCCACAGCGGATAGTCGCCAAGCCGCTCTACCAGGCCTGCCCGCAGTGGATTTGCCACAACATAGCGAGCCAGCTTTACCAAATCCTCTTCCCGCCGCAGCGCTCGGTCATGAAATCCTTGTTGCCAAAGGCTGACTTTATTATCCAGGCGCAGATTTACAGCTTTAGTAGTCAATGATTTGGTCCTTTGCATCAACTCACTCAAAGATCCCTTGCGTAACTCGACCAACCAATGGAAATGATCAGGCATGACCACCCAGGCCAATGAATCGGCCCAGCCTTGCTCCTGAGCTTTTCGAAATTGATCAACAACCAGCCTCCCCAGAATAACGTCCTTAAAAACGGCTGCACGGCCCAATGTATTGGTGGTCAGTAAATAGATCCGGCTGGATTCAGCGTAGCGGCCGAGGCGCAGTCTATGTGAAGCAGGTGAACCAGGCATTCCTTGCCCCTTCGATGATTTGATTCATGGAGAAGGCTAGACCTGTGGATGCCTGGATGGGAGGTAGACTTTTGGCTGGATGTGTCTGGTAGATAGCTATCGCGAGCAGGCTCGCTCCCACAGTTTAGATCTGCGGCGTTTGCAGAGTGTCTGCCCACCTCAACCCTCCTGTGGGAGCGAGCCTGCGCGCGATAAAGGAAGCCCAGTCAATACAAAATCAAGCCCCAGCATCCGCCCTCAACCGCAGCGCCTCCACCGCCCTCACCGCCACCTGCTCATCCACATCCGAAACATCCCCACTCACCCCAATCGCTCCCAGCACTCTCCCCTCCTGATCCCTGATCAACACCCCACCCGGGGCCGGTACGACGTTGCCTTGGCCCAATCCATTCAACGCGGCGAAGAACGCCGGGCGTTGTTGGGCGTCCTGGGCGAGCAGGCGCGAGCCTTTGCCCAGGGCGATGGCGCCCCAGGCCTTGCCGATGGCGATCTGCGGGCGAAGCAGGCTGGCGCCGTCTTCGCGCTGCAAGGCGACCAGGTGTCCGCCGCTGTCCAGGACCGCGACGGTCAAGGGTGCGGCGCTGATTTCACGACCTGCGGCAAGCACTTGCCCGGCCAGGTTGATGGCGATTTTCAAGGTTAGAACGCTCATGGGTGCTGTCCTTCTTTTGTTATGGGAACGCCTTGCGGGCTTCACTTTCAGCAAAACCGAACCCAACAAATAGAACACAACAACGACAATTTTTGTATACAATAATTTTCACAAACAATCGTTAACGACAAAAGGCCGCTGCAAAACCTGGCGTTCCGACGAATGAAACAGGTGCTTGAGGAAATGGATTGACCTGCGTCGTTCGCCATGAATACACTCTGTGCAAAGCCACTTGTATACAATTACAAAACGTAAGAGGCACAAAACCATGAGCAAAATGAGAGCAATCGAAGCCGCCGTTCTGGTGATGCGCCGTGAAGGCGTGGACACCGCCTTCGGCATCCCGGGTGCTGCGATCAACCCGCTGTACTCCGCCCTGCAGAAGGTGGGTGGCATCGATCATGTCCTCGCTCGCCACGTTGAAGGCGCCTCGCACATGGCCGAGGGCTACACCCGGACCAAGGCCGGCAACATCGGCGTGTGCATCGGCACCTCGGGCCCGGCCGGCACCGACATGGTGACCGGGCTCTACAGCGCATCGGCCGACTCGATCCCGATTCTGTGCATCACCGGGCAAGCGCCCCGTGCCCGTATGCACAAGGAAGATTTCCAGGCTGTGGATATCACCAGCATCGTCAAGCCCGTGACTAAGTGGGCGACCACCGTGCTGGAACCGGGCCAGGTGCCGTATGCCTTCCAGAAGGCGTTCTTCGAGATGCGCTCCGGCCGGCCGGGCCCGGTGCTGATCGACCTGCCGTTCGACGTGCAGATGGCAGAGATCGAGTTCGACATCGACGCCTACCAACCGCTGCCCCTGGCCAAACCCGCGGCCAACCGCGTGCAAATCGAGAAAGCCCTGGCGATGCTCAATCAGGCTGAACGCCCCTTGCTGGTGGCCGGCGGCGGCATCATCAATGCCGATGCCAGCGACCTGCTGGTGGAGTTCGCCGAGCTGACTGGCATCCCGGTCATTCCGACCTTGATGGGCTGGGGCACGATCCCGGATGACCATCCGTTGATGGTCGGCATGGTTGGGCTGCAAACCTCCCACCGCTACGGCAACGCCACCTTGCTCAAGTCGGACGTGGTGCTGGGCGTCGGCAACCGCTGGGCCAACCGTCACACCGGTTCGGTGGACGTCTACACCGAAGGCCGCACGTTCATTCACGTGGACATCGAGCCAACCCAGATCGGCCGGGTGTTCACTCCCGACCTGGGTATCGTCTCCGATGCCGCCTCCGCCCTGACGGTGTTCATTGAAGTGGCCCGCGAGTGGCAAGCCGCCGGCAAGCTGAAGAACCGCAGCGCCTGGTTGCAGGATTGCCAGCAACGCAAGGCCAGCCTGCAACGCAAGACCCACTTCGACAACGTGCCGGTCAAGCCACAACGGGTGTACGAAGAAATGAACCAGGTGTTCGGCAAGGACACCTGCTATGTCAGCACCATCGGCCTGTCGCAGATCGCCGGCGCGCAGTTCCTCCACGTCTACAAGCCACGCCATTGGATCAACTGCGGCCAGGCCGGCCCCTTGGGCTGGACCATTCCGGCGGCGCTGGGGGTGGTCAAGGCCGATCCGAGCCGCAAGGTCGTGGCGCTGTCGGGCGACTATGATTTCCAGTTCATGATCGAAGAGCTGGCGGTGGGTGCACAGTTCAAATTGCCGTACATCCACGTTGTGGTGAACAACTCCTACCTGGGCTTGATTCGCCAGGCCCAGCGCGGCTTCGACATGGATTACTGCGTGCAGCTGTCGTTCGACAACCTCAACGCCCCGGAACTCAACGGTTATGGCGTGGACCACGTTGCCGTGGCCGAAGGCCTGGGGTGCAAGGCGCTGCGGGTGTTCGAACCGGCCGGTATCCAACCGGCGCTGCGCCAGGCCCAGGCAATGATCGAGGAGTTCAAGGTGCCGGTGATCGTCGAGATCATCCTGGAGCGGGTGACCAACATCTCCATGGGTACCGAGATCAACGCCGTCAATGAGTTTGAAGACCTGGCGCTGGTGGGCAACGATGCACCCACAGCCATCTCATTGCTCGACTGACATCCCAATGTGGGAGCGGGCTTGCTCGCGGAGACGGTTTCAGATCCAACAAAGATGTCGGCTGACAGACCACTTTCGCGAGCAAGCCCGCTCCCACAAGGGGCACTGCCAATTATTTACAGGAGACCACCATGCCGCGTTTCGCCGCCAACCTGTCCATGCTGTTCACCGAGCAGGATTTCCTCGCCCGTTTCGAAGCCGCCGCCAAGGCCGGTGTCAGTGGTGTCGAATACCTGTTCCCCTATGACTACAACTCCGCCGAACTCAAGGCCTTGCTCGACGCCAACGGCCTGACCCAGGTGCTGTTCAACCTGCCAGCCGGCGACTGGGCCAAGGGCGAGCGCGGGATTGCCTGCCTGCCGGACCGGGTCGAAGAGTTCCGCGCCGGGGTCGACCTGGCAATCGCCTACGCCCAAGTATTGGGCAACACGCAGGTCAATTGCCTGTCGGGGATTCGCCCGCAGAACTGCAGTGAAACCCTGGTGGAAAAAACCTTTGTCGCCAACCTGAAATACGCCGCCGAGAAGCTGCAGGCCAAAGGCATCAAGCTGGTGATGGAAGCCATCAACACTCGCGACATTCCCGGCTTCTACTTGAACAACACTGCCCAGGCCCTGTCGATCCGCGAGCAGGTGGGCAGCGTCAACCTGTTCCTGCAATACGACATCTACCACATGCAGATCATGGAAGGTGACCTGGCCCGGACCCTGTCGGCTCACCTGGGCGAGATCAACCACGTGCAACTGGCGGACAACCCGGGCCGTAACGAGCCGGGCACGGGCGAAATCAACTACCGCTTCCTGTTCGAACACCTGGACCGCATCGGCTACCAGGGTTGGATCGGCTGTGAATACAAGCCGCTGACCACCACCGAAGCTGGCTTGGGCTGGCTGAAAACCCATAACGCGGTCTGACTGGCGCGGGCTTTTGTGGCGAGGGAGCTTGCTCCCGCGCGGCTGCGAAGCAGACGCATGATTTTTCACCCTACATGGATTTCTGGGGCCGCTTCGCGGCCCAGCGGGAGCAAGCTCCCTCGCCACAGAACCCCGGGACATTTCAATAAGAGAGGATTTCCCCATGGCTAAAATTGGATTCATCGGCACCGGCATCATGGGCCACCCCATGGCAATGAACCTGCAAAAGGCCGGTCACAGCCTGTTCCTGTCCCAGCACCACGACCCGGCCCCGGCCGACCTGCTGGCCGGCGGCGCGGTGGCCTTGGCCAACCCGAAGGAAGTGGCCCAGGAAGCCGAGTTCATCATCGTCATGGTCCCGGACACGCCGCAGGTCGACGCCGTGCTGTTCCGCGCCGACGGCGTCGCGGCGGGCGTGGGCGCGGGCAAGGTGGTGATCGACATGAGTTCGATCTCCCCCACCGCCACCAACGCGTTCGCGGCGAAGATCAATGAAACAGGCGCGCAGTACCTCGATGCCCCGGTCTCCGGTGGTGAAGTCGGTGCCAAGGCCGCCACCCTGAGCATCATGGTCGGTGGCGACAGCGCCGCCTTCGAACGCGCGCTGCCGCTGTTCCAGGCCATGGGCAAGAACATCACCCTGGTGGGCGGCAACGGTGCCGGCCAGACTGCCAAAGTGGCGAACCAGATCATCGTCGCCCTGAACATCCAGGCGGTGGCCGAAGCGCTGTTGTTCGCCTCGAAAAACGGTGCCGACCCGGCCAAGGTCCGTGAAGCGCTGATGGGCGGTTTCGCTTCGTCGAAGATCCTTGAGGTCCACGGCGAACGCATGATCAAGGGCACCTTCGATCCGGGCTTCCGCATCAGCCTGCACCAGAAGGACCTTAACCTGGCCCTGCAAGGCGCCAGGGAGCTGAACATCAACCTGCCCAACACCGCCAACGCCCAACAAGTGTTCAGCACCTGCGCGGCCATCGGCGGCAGCAATTGGGATCACTCGGCGCTGATCAAGGGGTTGGAGCATATGGCCAATTTCTCGATTCGCGACAAATAAGCCCTGCACTATCCCATGTGGGAGCGAGCTTGCTCGCGATAGCGGTAGCCCAGCCAACATCGTTGTTGAATGTAAACCCGCTATCGCGAGCAAGCTCGCTCCCACAGGAGTCGCATCGATACTCATAATAAACACCGGGAGCCCGCCATGTCGGTCGATCCGCAACAACTGCTGCGCGAGCTGTTTGCCACAGCCATCGACGCGGCCCATCCGCAGCAAGTCCTCGAACACTACCTGCCCAGCGACCGCAGCGGCCGGGTGATCGTCATCGGTGCCGGCAAGGCCGCGGCAGCCATGGCGCAAGTGGTCGAGCGCTGCTGGCAGGGCGACGTGTCCGGCCTGGTGGGGACCCGCTACGGTCATGGCGCACCCTGTCAGAAAATCGAAGTGGTGGAAGCCGCCCACCCGGTGCCTGACGCCGCTGGCCTGGCCGTGGCCCAACGGGTGCTGGAGCTGGTGAGCAATCTCAGCGAAGACGACCGGGTGATCTTCCTGTTGTCCGGCGGCGGTTCGGCCCTGCTCGCCTTGCCGGCCGAAGGCATCACCCTGGCCGACAAGCAATCGATCAACAAAGCCTTGCTCAAATCCGGCGCGACCATCGGCGAGATGAATTGCGTGCGCAAGCACCTCTCGGCGATCAAGGGCGGGCGCCTGGGCAAGGCCTGCTGGCCGGCGACGGTGTACACCTACGCGATTTCCGATGTACCCGGCGATCTCGCCACGGTCATCGCTTCCGGCCCCACCGTGGCGGACCCCAGCACGTCGGCCGAAGCCCTGGCGATTCTCCAGCGCTACCACATCGAGGTGCCGGCCTCGATGCGCACCTGGCTGCAAAGCCCGGCGTCGGAAACCGTCAAGCCCGGCGACCCGAGCCTGGCCCGCAGCCACTTCCAGTTGATCGCCCGCCCCCAGCAGTCATTGGAAGCCGCGGCGGTGAAGGCTCGGCAGGCCGGTTTCAGCCCACTGATCCTCGGCGACCTGGAAGGCGAATCCCGGGAGGTGGCCAAAGTCCACGCCGGCATCGCCCGGCAAATCGCCCTGCACGGCCAGCCGTTGGCAGCACCGTGCGTGATTCTCTCCGGCGGTGAAACCACCGTCACCGTGCGCGGCGATGGCCGTGGCGGGCGCAATGCCGAATTCCTGCTGAGCCTGACCGACAACCTCAAGGGCCATCCCGGCATCTCTGCGCTGGCCGGCGACACGGACGGCATCGACGGCTCCGAAGACAACGCCGGCGCCCTCATGACCCCGGACAGCTATCGCCGCGCCGCCGAGCTGGGCCTGTGCGCCAGCGACGAGTTGGACAACAACAATGGCTACGGCTACTTCGCCGCCCTTGACGCGCTGATCGTCACCGAACCGACCCGCACCAACGTCAACGACTTTCGCGCCATCCTGATCCTCGAGAACCCCAAACATGACGCCTGATAAAAAGGTCAAGATCCTCGCGACCCTCGGCCCCGCCACGCGCGGCATCGATGACATCCGCGAGTTGGTACAGGCCGGGGTGAACATCTTCCGCCTGAACTTCAGCCACGGCGAGCACGCCGACCACGCCCAGCGCTACCAGTGGATTCGTGAGGTCGAGCAGCAACTCAACTACCCGCTGGGCATCCTGATGGACCTGCAAGGCCCGAAGCTGCGGGTCGGCCGGTTCGCCGATGGCAAGGTCCTGCTGCAACGAGGCCAGGCCCTGCGCTTGGACCTGGACCCGACACCGGGCGATCAACGCCGGGTCAACCTGCCCCACCCGGAAATCATCGCGGCCCTGGAGCCCGGCATGGACCTGCTGCTGGACGACGGCAAGTTGCGCCTGCGCGTGATCGCCAGGCACAGCGACGCCATCGACACCGAGGTGCTCAACGGCGGCGAGCTGTCGGACCGCAAGGGCGTGAACGTGCCCCAGGCCGTGCTCGACCTGAGCCCGTTGACCGCCAAGGACCGGCGCGACTTGAGTTTCGGCCTTGAGCTGGGCGTGGACTGGGTGGCGCTGTCGTTCGTGCAGCGTCCCGAGGACATTCACGAGGCGCGTGGGCTGATCGGCAACAAGGCGTTCCTGATGGCGAAGATCGAGAAGCCGTCGGCGGTGACCCAACTGCGCGAGATCGCCGAGTTGAGCGACGCGATCATGGTCGCCCGTGGCGACCTGGGGGTCGAAGTCCCGGCCGAAAGCGTGCCGCAGATCCAGAAAAACATCATCGGCACCTGCCGTGCCCTCGGCAAACCGGTGGTGGTGGCGACTCAGATGCTCGAGCCGATGCGCTTCTCCCCGGCCCCCACCCGTGCCGAAGTCACTGACGTCGCCAACGCCGTGGCCGAGGGGGCCGATGCGGTCATGCTCTCGGCGGAAACCGCGTCCGGCGATTACCCCCTCGAAGCCGTGCAGATGATGAGCAAGATCATCCGCCAAGTGGAAAACGGCCCCGAGTACCAGGCGCAACTGGACGTCAGCCGGCCGAAGGCCGAGGCCACGGTGTCGGACGCCATCAGCTGCGCGATCCGGCGCATCAGCAGCATCCTGCCGGTGGCGGTGCTGGTGAACTACAGCGAATCGGGCAGCTCCAGCCTGCGCGCCGCGCGGGAACGGCCGACGGTGCCGATCCTCAACCTCACGCCGAACCTACAGGCCGCCCGCCGCCTGACGGTGGCCTGGGGCGTGCACTCGGTGGTCAATGACCGGTTGAAACAGGTGGATGAAGTCTGTTCCACCGCCCTGGAAATCGCCCAGGCCCAAGGCATGGCCCAGCGTGGCGATACCCTGCTGATTACCGCGGGCGTGCCGGTCGGGCAGCCGGGGTCGACCACTTCGCTGCGCATTGAGACGCTGCTCTGAGCTTTTCTGTGGCGAGGGAGCTTGCTCCCGCTCGGTTGCGTAGCAACCGCAAAAAGAGGGGCCGCTGCGCGACCCAGCGGGAGCAAGCTCCCTCGCCACAGTTCTCTTATTCCTGACCCATCATGCCCAACCAATCCTCCACCCCCCACTGCCCCGACTGGGCCACCGCCCTGCTCAACGGCTTCAGCCAAATCTTCCTCCAGCGCCATCCGCTGTGCGGCCTGCTGTGCCTGCTGGCGATTCTGCTCACGGCGCCGGCCCTGTTCGGCGGCGCGCTGCTGGGCGGGGTGGCCGGGTTGCTGACGGCCCAGCGACGTGGTTACGCCAAGGCCGATCGGCAAGCCGGGCTGTTTAGCTACAACGGCATCCTGCTGGGCTTGCTGCTGAGCCAGGCGTTGCCCTGGTCGGTGCTGTTACCGCCGTTGATCCTCGCCGCTGGCGGCCTCAGTGCGATGCTGACCCAGCAATGGCTCAAACGCCCCCGCAGCCCTCGTTGCCTGCCCGCCTACACCGCGCCGTTTGTAGGGTTCGCGTGGCTGCTGATGAGTGTCACCGCGCCGACGTCCCCAGCCACTTCGATCGAAATGACGATGCCCAACCTGGGGGCCGCGCATTTGAGCGGACTGGGCCAGGTCATGTTTCTCGGTCACCCTGCGGCCGGTGCACTGATTGCGCTGGGCTTGTTGCTGGCCAACCGTCGCGCCGCGGTATGGGCCTTGTTCGCTTCCGCCGTCGGCCTGGCCTTCGCTTTGTCGCAACAGGGGAACGCAACCGCCCTTTCCGGACTGGACGGCTACAACCCTGTGTTGGTGGCGCTGGCCTTCAGCCAACAGCGTCGCCCGTGGCTGCCGCTGACGGGCATCCTCCTGGCGGTCATGCTCACACCAGGGTTTACCGCCCTCGGCCTGCCGCCCCTGACGGCACCGTTCATCCTCGCCTGCTGGCTGATCCAGGCCGGCGGCCGGGCGTGGCACCAGGCCAGCCTCGACAGCGCGCCTTGCACTCTGCGGGGTAATCACCCTAGGCTTCGCTGATTCCGGGTTCAGGCGAAGAGTATGGACAGCAGCAACAACTGGCGTGAACGCCTCTACGTGATCATTTTCCAGACCGACACCGTGGCCGGCCGGCGCTTCGACAGCACCCTGCTGCTGATCATCCTCGCCAGCCTGGTGATCGTGATGCTCGACAGCATCGACAGCGTGCACAAGCACTACGCCGCCCTGCTGGCCGGTATCGAGTGGGGTTTCACCTTCATCTTCATCGTCGAGTACGGCCTGCGCCTGTATTGCTCACCCAAGCCGCTGCGCTATGCCTTCAGTTTTTATGGGTTGGTGGATCTGCTGGCGATCGTGCCGGGGATCCTGGCGCTGTACTACAGCGATGCCCAATACCTGCTGATCATTCGGATCATCCGCATGTTGCGGATTTTCCGTGTGCTCAAGCTCAGCCCTTACCTCAAGCAAGCCAACTACCTGATGGCGGCGCTGCGCGGGAGCAAGCAGAAAATCATCGTGTTCCTCGTCAGCGTCTCGACCCTGGTGACCGTCTTCGGCACGCTGATGTACGTCATCGAAGGCCCCGAGCACGGGTTCACCAGCATCCCCAAGGGCATCTATTGGGCTATCGTGACATTGACCACCGTAGGCTTCGGCGACATCGTGCCCAAGACCCCACTCGGCCAAGTGGTGTCGTCCCTGGTGATGATCACCGGTTACTCGATCATCGCCGTGCCGACGGGCATTTTCACGGCGGAACTGGCCACGGCCATGCGCGGCGACCAGCTCAAGCACGATTGCCCGGTGTGCAGCAAAAACAACCATGAACACGGCGCCGCTTTCTGCTCCCGTTGTGGCAATGCGTTGTTTAGGAAATTGGAATAAGCAAAGCACTTTTTAATGCTTGATGGCCTATTGGCTTGCCGCTAGTGTTGCTGGCTAATTGCCCGGACCCCCGTTAATAAAAAGGAATTCGCAGTGAAGAACTTCTTTGGCGCCTCCCTTCTCGCCGCCGGCCTGACCTTTGGCGGCCTCGCCCACGCCGCCCCGACCCTGCTCCACGTTTCCTACGACGTGATGCGCGATTTCTACAAGGACTACAACGCCGCCTTCCAGAAACACTGGCAGGCCGAGCACAACGAAAACATCACCGTGCAGATGTCCTTCGGCGGCTCCAGCAAGCAGGCGCGCTCAGTGATCGACGGGCTGCCGGCGGATGTCATCACCATGAACATGGCCACTGACATCAACGCCTTGGCCGACAACGGCAAACTGGTGCCTGATAACTGGGTCACCCGCCTGCCGAACAACAGCGCGCCGTTCACCTCCGCCACGGTGTTCATCGTGCGCAAAGGCAACCCGAAAGCCTTGAAAGACTGGCCCGACCTGCTCAAGGACGGCGTGCAGGTGATCGTGCCCAACCCGAAAACCTCCGGCAACGGTCGCTACACCTACCTGTCGGCCTGGGGCTATGTACTGAAGAATGGCGGCGACGAGAACAAGGCCAAGGACTTCGTCGGCAAGCTGTTCAAGCAGGCGCCGGTACTGGACACCGGTGGTCGCGCCGCGACAACCACCTTCATGACCAACCAGATCGGCGACGTGCTGGTGACGTTTGAAAACGAAGCGGAAATGATCGCCCGCGAGTTCGGTCGCGATCAGTTCGAAGTGGTCTACCCAAGCGTTTCCGCCGAGGCCGAGCCACCGGTCAGCGTGGTCGACAAAGTGGTCGAGAAAAAAGGCTCCCGCGCAGCCGCCGAGGCGTACCTCAAATACCTGTGGTCGCCCGAAGGCCAGGAAATCGCCGCCGCCAACTACCTGCGCCCACGGGACCCGGCGGTACTGGCCAAATACACCGACCGCTTCCCGAAAGTAGACTTCCTGTCGGTGGAAAAAACCTTTGGTGACTGGCGCACGGTGCAGAAGACTCACTTCAATGATGGTGGGGTTTTCGACCAGATCTATAGCGGGCAGTAAGACACTGATTCAACCAGGATTGCATGCAAGCTTTTGTGGCGAGGGAGCTTGCTCCCGCTCGGTTGCGCAGCGACCGCCGGAATGGGGCCGCTACGCAGCCCAGCGGGAGCAAGCTCTCATCAAACAAAATCCATCCCCTTGTTCTCCAAAGCTTTTTAAGCCGCGACCAATCGAACACCCAGCTTTGTAGCCTTACGCTGTAAGGCTCTAAGCTGACGATCACGACTTTTGGCCTCGTA
>NZ_JABAEE010000123.1:0-13059 GCF_023701885.1 Pseudomonas sp. CG7
CCAGGCATTGGTGGTGCTTGCTCGCAAGCTCTGCCGGGTGGCATTTGCCTTGATGAAAAATCAGAGCGAATACCAGCCGAAGCCTATGTTGCAGGGTTGCCCTGCAACATAGAATCTCCCACAAGGGTTTTTCATT
The DNA here is from genome assembly GCF_023701885.1 of Pseudomonas sp. CG7. NCBI lineage: Bacteria > Pseudomonadati > Pseudomonadota > Gammaproteobacteria > Pseudomonadales > Pseudomonadaceae > Pseudomonas > Pseudomonas sp. CG7. Next base: position 137 of record NZ_JABAEE010000123.1, read on the forward strand.
GTCTGGTAGAAAGGGGCGGGCATAAAAAAGGAGGTCCAGCTGGACCTCCTTTTTCATTGCGAACCACCGTTACAGGCTGGAGATCCGTCCGTGCTGCTCAGCCAGCTTGCCCAGGGCCTGTTCGGCCTCGGCCAGCTTGGCCCGTTCCTTCTCGATGACCTCGGCTGGCGCCTTGTCGACGAAGCCAGCGTTGGACAGCTTGCCGCCGACCCGCTGTACTTCGCCTTTGAGGCGCAGGATTTCCTTGTCCAGGCGTGCCAGTTCGGCCGCCTTGTCGATCAGGCCTGCCATCGGCACCAGCACTTCCATCTCGCCGACCAATGCGGTGGCCGACAGAGGCGCTTCTTCACCCGCAGCCAGCACGGTCACTGATTCAAGCTTCGCCAGCTTCTTGAGCAACGCTTCGTTTTCGTTGAGGCGGCGCAGGTCTTCGGCGCTGGCGTTTTTCAGGAACAGGGTCAGCGGCTTGCCCGGGCCGATGTTCATTTCGGCGCGGAGGTTACGCAGGCCGAGCATGAAGGTCTTCAGCCACTCGATGTCGTCCTCGGCCGCCGGATCGATGCGGCTCTCGTTGGCCACCGGCCACGGTTGCAGCATGATCGGCTTGCCTTGGATGCCCGCCAGCGGTGCGATGCGCTGCCAGATTTCCTCGGTGATGAATGGCATGAACGGATGCGCCAGGCGCAAGGCCACTTCCAATACGCGCACCAGGGTGCGGCGGGTGCCGCGCTGGCGTTCGACCGGTGCGTTTTCGTCCCACAGCACCGGCTTGGACAGTTCCAGGTACCAGTCGCAATACTGGTTCCAGATGAACTCGTACAGGGCTTGTGCGGCCAGGTCGAAACGGAACTGGTCCAGTTGGCGGGTCACTTCGGCTTCGGTGCGTTGCAACTGGGAAATGATCCAGCGGTCGGCCAGGCTCAGCTCGTACGCTTCGCCGTTCTGGCCGCAGTCTTCACCTTTATCCAGCACGTAGCGTGCGGCGTTCCAGATTTTGTTGCAGAAGTTGCGATAGCCTTCGACGCGGCCCATGTCGAACTTGATGTCGCGACCGGTGGACGCCAACGAACAGAAGGTGAAGCGCAGGGCGTCGGTGCCGTAGCTGGCAATGCCTTCGGCGAATTCTTCGCGAGTGGCTTTCTCGATCTTCTTCGCCAGTTTCGGCTGCATCAGGCCGGAGGTGCGTTTTTGCACCAGGGTTTCCAGGTCGATGCCGTCGATGATGTCCAGCGGGTCCAGGACGTTACCCTTGGACTTGGACATTTTCTGGCCCTGGCCGTCGCGCACCAGGCCGTGGACGTAGACGGTCTTGAACGGTACTTGCGGGGTACCGTCTTCGTTTTTCATCAAGTGCATGGTCATCATGATCATCCGGGCGACCCAGAAGAAAATGATGTCGAAGCCGGTGACCAGCACGTCGGTGGAGTGGAATTTCTTCAGGAATTCGGTCTGCTGCGGCCAGCCCAGTGTCGAGAAGGTCCACAGGCCCGAGCTGAACCAGGTGTCGAGGACGTCATTGTCCTGCGCCAGGGCAATGTCCGGACCGAGGTTGTGCTTGGCGCGGACTTCGGCTTCATCGCGGCCGACATAGACCTTGCCCGACTCGTCGTACCAGGCCGGAATACGATGGCCCCACCACAGCTGACGGCTGATGCACCAATCCTGGATGTCGCGCATCCACGAGAAGTACATGTTCTCGTATTGCTTGGGCACGAACTGGATGCGGCCATCTTCCACGGCGGCAATCGCAGGCTCGGCCAACGGCTTGGTGGACACGTACCACTGGTCGGTCAGCCACGGCTCGATGATGGTGCCGGAGCGGTCGCCTTTCGGGACCTTCAGGGCGTGATCGTCGACGCTGACCAGCAGGCCGGCGGCCTCGAACGCCGCGACGATCTGCTTGCGCGCCTCGAAGCGGTCCAGGCCGGCGTATTCGGCCGGGATCTGGCCGTCGACGTTTTCGTTCAGGGTGCCGTCGAGGTTGAAGGCCTGGGCGGCCGGCAACACATGGGCGTTCTTGTCGAAGATATTCAGCAGCGGCAGGTTGTGGCGCTTGCCGACTTCGTAGTCGTTGAAATCGTGGGCCGGGGTGATTTTCACGCAGCCGGTGCCGAATTCGGGGTCGCAATAATCGTCGCCGATGATCGGGATCCGACGGCCAACCAACGGCAGCTCGACAAACTTGCCGATCAGGGCCTGGTAGCGCTCGTCGTTCGGGTTCACCGCCACGGCGGAGTCGCCCAGCATGGTTTCCGGACGCGTGGTGGCGACGATCAGGTAATCCTTGCCGTCAGCGGTCTTGGCGCCGTCGGCCAGCGGGTACTTCAGGTTCCACAGGAAACCTTTCTCGTCGTGGTTCTCCACTTCGAGGTCGGAAATGGCCGTGTGCAACTTGGTGTCCCAGTTGACCAGGCGCTTGCCGCGATAGATCAGCCCGTCCTCGTGCAGGCGCACGAAGGCTTCCTTCACCGCTTCCGAGAGGCCGTCATCCATGGTGAAGCGCTCGCGGCTCCAGTCCACGGACGAACCGAGGCGACGGATCTGGCGGCTGATGTTGCCACCGGATTCGTCTTTCCATTCCCAGACTTTCTCGAGGAACTTCTCGCGACCCAGGTCATGGCGATTCTGGCCCTGGGCTTCAAGGCGGCGCTCCACCAGCATCTGCGTGGCGATACCGGCGTGGTCGGTGCCCGGCTGCCACAAGGTGTTGCGACCCTGCATGCGGCGGAAACGGATCAGGGCGTCCATGATCGCATTGTTGAAGCCGTGGCCCATGTGCAGGCTGCCGGTGACGTTCGGCGGCGGGATCATGATGGTGTAGGAATCGCCCGCGCCTTGCGGGGCGAAATAATTCTCGGACTCCCAGGTGTTGTACCAGGAAGTTTCAATGGCGTGCGGCTGGTAGGTCTTATCCATGCGAGGCGGGACCCTATTGGCATTTATTCAGGAAAAGCCGGGAAGTTTAGCGGGCGGGGCTGGTGCAAGCCACAAGCTGCGAGCTGGCAGATGATTTGTGAACAGAATCGAGCAATGTGGGAGCGGGCTTGCTCGCGAAGGCGGTATGTCAGCAGCAAATGTGTTGTCTGGCACACCGCCTTCGCGAGCAAGCCCGCTCCCACAGGGATGTAGGTGGTCAGGGATACTTGGGCAACGCGTTGGCGCTGGGTTATTCGTACTGACTCAACAACCGCTCCATCCGCGCATCCAGCCGGCGCTGGATCTCGGTTTCGATGTGCGGGGCGAAGTCGTCGATGACGTCTTGCATGATCAACTGCGCGGCAGCGCGCAATTCGCGGTCCAGGTGCAGCAGGGCGTCGGGGCCCTTGGCTTCGGCCTTGGCGGCAGGCTCGGGTTCGGGCTGGCCGTTGATCGGATCGAACAACAGGGGAATCTGTTCGTCATGCACCGGCTCATGAGCAGGCTCATGCACGACCGTGTCGGTCAGCAGCGGTGGGTGCAGGTTGTCGTCGCCGAGCAGTTGGCGGATCGACTCAAGGTCATCCAGCAGGTGCGCGGGCTTTTGTGGCGATTTTGGAGTGTCCATCGTAGGGCTCAGAGTCGCTGTAAACGGTGGTCTTGCAGAGGATAGCCCTGTTCGCGGTAGAAACGGAAACTCTCCCGCGCGGCTTGTCGGATGGCCGGGTCTTCCACCACCACTTCCGCCACACGGGCGAAGCGCTGGGCAAAGGCCGGTACTTTCAGGTCGAGATTGACCAGCAGGTCCTGGTGCTGACCGCAGTCATCCCCCAATCCCAGCACGATCAGGCCCTCGGGTTCGCTTTCGGCCGGGCCGTGGGGCACGAAGCTCTCGCCCTTGAACGCCCACAGCCGTGCGTCCAGATCCTCGCGCTGGGTGGCATCGCTGCAATGCAGGTAGATGCGGTGTCCCATGCGCCAGGCCTTTTCGGTGAGCTTGCAGGCGAAATCCAGCCGCGCCGACGGATCGGCGCTGGGCAGGATATAAAAATCGACTTTGGTCATTGCGGTTCCTGATCCGTCGCTGGCGCCACCCGAGGGCGACGCCAACGATGGTCATTGGTGTCAGGCCTTGGCGCGGTCCAACAGGTACTGGGTCAGCAGGGGCACCGGACGACCGGTGGCGCCCTTGTCCTTGCCGCCGCTGGTCCAGGCCGTGCCGGCGATGTCCAGGTGAGCCCAGTTCAGGTTCTTGGTGAAGCGCGACAGGAAGCAGGCCGCGGTGATGGTCCCGGCTTTCGGGCCGCCGATGTTGGCGATGTCGGCGAACGGGCTGTCCAGTTGTTCCTGGTACTCGTCGAACAGTGGCAACTGCCAGGCGCGGTCGGCGGCTTGCTGGCCGGCGCTGAGCAGTTGGCCGATCAGCTCGTCGTTATTGCCCAGCAGGCCCGAGGTGTGGGCGCCGAGGGCGACGACGCAGGCGCCGGTCAGGGTCGCGATGTCGATCACCGCTTGCGGCTTGAAGCGTTCGGAGTAGGTGAGGGCGTCACACAGCACCAGGCGGCCTTCGGCGTCGGTGTTGAGGATTTCCACGGTCTGGCCGCTCATGGTCGTGACGATATCGCCCGGACGCGAAGCCGTGCCGCTGGGCATGTTCTCGGCGCAGGCCAGGATGCACACCAGGTTGATCGGCAGTTGCAGTTCGAGCACGGCGCGCAGGGTGCCGAACACGCTCGCGGCGCCGCCCATGTCGTACTTCATTTCATCCATGCCGGCGCCCGGCTTGAGGCTGATGCCGCCAGTGTCGAAGGTGATGCCCTTGCCGACCAGTGCGTACGGCTTCTCGGACTTCTTGCCGCCGTTGTATTGCATGACGATCAGGCGTGGCGGCTGGGCGCTGCCCTGGCCCACGGCATAGAACGAACCCATGCCCAGGTCCTTGATCTTCTTCTCGTCGAAGACTTCGACTTTCAGGCCCTTGAACGCTTTGCCCAGTGCCTTGGCCTGTTCGCCCATGAAGGTCGGGTGGCAGATGTTCGGCGGCAGGTTGCCCAGGTCGCGGGTGAACGCCATGCCATTGGCAATCGCGGTAGCGTGGCTCACGGCGCGCTGGACTTCAGCCTGGGCAGCCTTGATGGTCAGCAGGGTGATTTTCTTCAGGGCGCGAGGTTCGGCTTTCTGGCTCTTGAACTGGTCGAATTGATATTCGCCGTCCACCAGGGTTTCGGCCAACAGGCGGTTCTTGCCGTAGCTGTCGCGACCCTTGACCACCAACTCGTCCAGCGCCAGGACGGCATCACCGCCGCCGAGGCCTTTAAGGGTGGCCAACACGCCGGCGATGATTTTACGGAACGGACGGTCGCCCAGTTCGGCGTCCTTGCCCACGCCCACCAGCAGCACGCGCTCGGCCTTGAGGTTGGGCAGGCTGTGCAGCAGCAGGCTCTGGCCGACCTTGCCGGCCAGGTCGCCGCGCTTGAGCACGGCGCTGATGGCCCCGCCGCTCAGGCTGTCGAGCTGGGTGGCGACGACGCCGAGCTGGCGGTTTTCGCCGACGGCAACCACCAGCGTGGCGGTTTTCAACGTTTCTGGGCTGACGCTTTTTACAACCAGTTCCATGTCCGGATCCCTGAATGAATGGTCAAGAGGCCAGGCGCCGAAACAATGGCGCGCTGAACAGCTGTCTTCTATATAAAAGAAGCGCCGGTAACTTGCCGGCGACAAAGGCCGCAGTTTGAACCCCGGTGCCCGAGCCTGACAACCCTCGGCGCCCCTAACTTTTCGGCTTTGAGCAGCGGGTTAAAGCGTGCGAAGTGACAGGCGCCTTCAATCACAGGATAATGCGGCTCTTTTTTCGGCGGCTCGCAGTATGAGTCGGCTCGATACGTTTCTTGTTCGGCCGCCTAGCCTGACAATCGTGGAGTGTCTGGTTTGATCGTCTTTCGTTATCTGTCCCGCGAAGTCCTGCTGACCCTGAGCGCCGTCAGCGCCGTGCTGCTGGTCATCATCATGAGCGGGCGCTTCATCAAATACCTCGCCCAGGCAGCCTCCGGCGCCCTGGATCCGGGCTCACTGTTCCTGATCATGGGGTTCCGCCTGCCCGGCTTCCTGCAATTGATCCTGCCTCTGGGGTTGTTCCTCGGCATTTTGCTGGCCTACGGGCGCTTGTACCTGGACAGCGAAATGACCGTACTGTCGGCCACCGGCATGAGCCAGCAACGCCTGTTTCGCATGACGCTGTTCCCGGCCACCTTGGTGGCGCTGGTGGTGGCGTGGCTGAGCCTGAGCCTGTCGCCCCAGGGCGCCAACCAATTCCAACTGCTGATCAACCAGCAGGACGCCATGACCGAATTCGACACCCTGGTGCCAGGGCGCTTCCAGGCCCTGCGCGACGGCACCCGGGTGACCTACACCGAACAGCTCTCGGATGACCGGGTCGACCTGGGCGGCGTCTTCATCACGCAAAAAAATGTGTCTGCGGACACCAAGAAGGCCCGTGGCATTTCCGTGCTGATGGCCGAGAAGGGCCGGCAGGAAATCAACGCCGACGGCAACCGCTACCTGATCCTGGAAAACGGCTATCGCTACGACGGCAAGCCAGGGCAGGCCGATTACCGGGCCATCAAGTACGACACCTATGGCGTGCTGCTGCCCAAGCCCGAGGTCAGCGACGAAGTCACCGACCGCGACGCGATGCCGACCGCCAGTCTGCTGGGCAACAAGGACATTCGCGCCCGCACCGAGCTGCAATGGCGCCTGTCGCTGCCGCTGCTGGTATTCATCGTGACCCTCATGGCGGTCCCGCTGTCGCGGGTCAACCCGCGCCAGGGCCGTTTCCTCAAGTTACTGCCGGCGATTCTCCTGTATATGGCCTACCTGACCATCCTGATTTCCGCCCGCGGCGCACTGGAGAAGGGCAAGATCCCGTCGGCGCTGGGCTTGTGGTGGGTGCATGGCATCTTCCTGGCCATCGGCCTGGGGCTGCTCTATTGGGAGCCGCTGCGCCTGAAGCTGGCCAGCCGTCGCAGCGCGATGGAGGTGGCCCGTGGTTAAACTCGACCGCTACATCGGCAGCAGCGTGTTCATGGCGATCCTCGCGGTGCTGGGGATCATCCTTGGCCTGGCGACCTTGTTTGCCTTCATCGATGAAATGAGCGACGTCAGCGATACCTATACCCTGATGGACGTGGCGAGCTATGTGCTGCTGACCGCGCCACGCCGTCTGTACGACATGCTGCCGATGGCCGCGCTGATCGGCTGCCTGATCGGCCTGGGCAGCCTGGCCAGCAACAGCGAACTGACCATCATGCGCGCCGCCGGCGTGTCCATTGGTCGGATCGTCTGGGCGGTGATGAAGCCCATGCTGGTGTTGATGCTTGTGGGCTTGCTGATCGGCGAATACATCGCCCCGGCCACCGAGAATACCGCCCAGGCCAACCGCTCCCTGGCCCAGGGCGGCGGTGACGCGCAAAGCGCCAAGCACGGCCTGTGGCACCGCCAGGGCGACGAGTTCATCCACATCAACTCGGTCCAGCCCAATGGCATCCTCTATGGCGTGACCCGCTATCGCTTTGATGAACAGCGGCACATGCTGTCGTCGAGCTTTGCCAAACGCGCGAATTTCTCCGAGGATCATTGGCAATTGAGTGATGTCACCACCACCCTGTTCCATGACAAGCGCACCGAAGTGGTCGCCGTGCCGAAGGAGCGCTGGGATGTGGCGATCAGCCCGCAGTTGCTCAGCACCGTGGGGATGGCGCCGGAGTCGCTGTCGATTACCGGTTTGTGGGGGTACATCCACTACCTGGCGGACCAGGGCCTGAAAAACGGCCGCTATTGGCTGGCTTTTTGGGTCAAGGTGTTGCAACCGCTGGTTACTGCCGCCCTGGTGTTGATGGCGATTTCCTTCATTTTCGGCCCGTTGCGTGCGGTGACCCTGGGGCAACGGGTGTTTACCGGCGTGCTGGTGGGCTTCACTTTCCGTATCGCCCAGGATCTGCTGGGGCCGTCGAGCCTGGTGTTCGGTTTCTCGCCGCTGTTTGCGGTGCTGGTGCCGGCCGGTATCTGCGCGCTGGCCGGGCTATGGCTGCTGCGTCGGGCGGGTTGACCCATTTTCTTGTGGCGGGGGGAGCTTCTGTGGCGAGGGAGCTTGCTCCCGCTGGACTGCGCAGCAGTCCCCTGCAGCCTGCCTGACACATCGCCGTGGCGCATAATCGAGGGGCCGCTTCGCAGCCCAGCGGGAGCAAGCTCCCTCGCCACACGTGACGCTTGCGCGGTGTATCAGGTACAATTCCCGGCTATTTTTCGGCGGGCCATGCCTGCAGCCTTTTTGAGTGTTGATCCGTGAGTGATTTGAGTCATATCCGCAATTTCTCCATCATCGCCCACATTGACCATGGCAAGTCGACGCTGGCTGATCGCTTCATCCAGATGTGCGGCGGCCTGGCCGAGCGTGAAATGGAAGCCCAGGTCCTGGACTCCATGGACCTCGAGCGTGAGCGCGGGATCACCATCAAGGCCCACAGCGTTACCCTCTACTACAAGGCTCGCGACGGCGTCACCTATCAGCTGAACTTCATCGATACCCCCGGCCACGTCGACTTCACCTATGAAGTCAGCCGGTCGCTGGCGGCCTGTGAAGGTGCATTGCTGGTGGTCGATGCTGGCCAAGGCGTTGAAGCCCAGTCGGTTGCCAACTGCTACACGGCCATCGAGCAGGGCCTGGAAGTGATGCCGGTGCTGAACAAGATCGACCTGCCCCAGGCCGATCCGGACCGCGTCAAGGAAGAAATCGAGAAAATCATCGGCATCGACGCCACTGACGCGGTCACCTGCAGCGCCAAGACCGGCCTGGGCGTCGACGAAGTGCTCGAGCGCCTGGTCGCCACTATTCCTGCGCCAACCGGCAATATCGAGGATCCGCTGCAAGCGTTGATCATCGATTCCTGGTTCGACAACTACCTGGGCGTGGTCTCCCTGGTTCGCGTGCGCCATGGCCGCGTGAAGAAGGGCGACAAGATCCTGGTCAAGTCCACCGGCAAGATCCACCTGGTGGACAGCGTTGGTGTCTTCAACCCGAAACACACCGCCACCGTCGACCTGAAGGCCGGTGAAGTGGGCTTCATCATCGCCGGCATCAAGGACATCCACGGAGCGCCGGTCGGCGACACCCTGACCCTGAGCTCTACCCCCGACGTCGATGTGCTGCCAGGCTTCAAACGCATCCAGCCGCAGGTCTACGCCGGCCTGTTCCCGGTCAGCTCCGACGACTTCGAGGATTTCCGCGAAGCGCTGCAAAAGCTGACCCTGAACGACTCGTCGCTGCAGTACACCCCGGAAAGCTCCGACGCCCTGGGATTCGGTTTCCGTTGCGGGTTCCTCGGCATGCTGCACATGGAAATCATCCAGGAGCGCCTGGAGCGCGAGTACGACCTGGACCTGATCACCACAGCACCGACGGTAATCTTCGAACTGCTGCTCAAGAACGGCGAAACCATCTACGTCGACAACCCGTCCAAGCTGCCGGACCTGTCGGCCATCGAGGACATGCGCGAGCCGATCGTGCGGGCCAACATCCTTGTGCCTCAGGAGCACCTGGGTAACGTCATTACCCTGTGCATCGAGAAGCGCGGCGTGCAGCACGACATGCTGTTCCTCGGCACGCAGGTCCAGGTGACCTACGACCTGCCGATGAACGAAGTGGTGCTGGACTTCTTCGACCGTCTCAAATCCACCAGTCGCGGCTATGCTTCGCTGGACTATCATTTCGATCGTTACCAATCGGCTAATCTGGTGAAGCTGGATGTGCTGATCAACGGTGAGAAAGTCGATGCCCTGGCATTGATCGTGCACCGCGACAACGCGCACTACAAAGGTCGTGCATTGACCGAGAAGATGAAGGAACTGATTCCGCGGCAGATGTTCGATGTGGCAATCCAGGCCGCCATTGGCGGGCAGATTGTGGCGCGTACAACCGTCAAGGCGCTCAGAAAGAACGTATTGGCCAAATGCTACGGCGGCGACGTCAGCCGTAAGCGCAAGCTGTTGGAAAAGCAGAAGGCCGGTAAAAAACGCATGAAGCAGGTCGGTAACGTGGAAATTCCACAGGAAGCCTTCCTCGCGGTGCTCAGGTTGGATAGTGAGGTCCTATGTCGCTAAATTTCCCGCTGTTGCTGGGTATCGCCGTGTTTGTCTGCGGTCTGTTGGCGTTGCTTGATCTGTTGTTTCTGGCGCCTCGGCGTCGGGCGGCCATCGCCTCTTATCAGGGCAGCGTCAGCCAGCCTGATGGTGTGGTGATCGAAAAGCTCAACAAGGAACCGCTGCTGGTCGAATACGGCAAGTCGTTCTTCCCGGTGCTGTTCATCGTGTTGGTGCTGCGTTCGTTCCTGGTGGAACCGTTCCAGATCCCGTCCGGCTCGATGAAGCCGACCCTGGATGTGGGCGACTTCATCCTGGTGAACAAGTTTTCCTACGGGATCCGCCTGCCGGTGATCGACAAGAAAGTCATCGAGGTGGGTGACCCGCAACGCGGCGATGTCATGGTGTTCCGCTTCCCGAGCGACCCGAACGTCAACTACATCAAGCGTGTGGTCGGCCTGCCGGGCGACACGATCCGCTACACTGCTGACAAGCGCCTGTTCGTCAATGGCGAATCGGTGGCCGAACAGTTGATCGGCTCCGAACCGGGAACGCTGGGCAGTGCCGAGCTGTACCGGGAAAAACTCGGTGAGGCCGAACACCTGATCCGCAAGGAAATGAGCCGCTACCGCGCAGCGCCGGACCGTTCCTGGACCGTGCCGGCGGGTCACTATTTCATGATGGGCGACACCCGCGACAATTCCAACGACAGCCGTTACTGGGATGATCCGAACATTCCCAAGAACCTGCTGGGCATGGTCCCCGACCGGAACATCGTCGGCAAGGCCTTCGCGGTCTGGATGAGCTGGCCGGAACCCAAACTCAGTCACCTGCCGAATTTCTCGCGGGTTGGCCTGATCAAGTAATCACCCACGGCGCTGTTGAACACAGCGCCGAATGCTTTTCTGGAGCCCTGTACAAGGGTTGCCCGGAGGCATGAAGCCAACGATAGTCAGGACGTCATTTTTGAACACAGCGTTAATTGTCCCAAGCCAACGGTGCCTTGCCGCCGTGGCGGTGGAATCCAGCCACGAACTCAGCGTGGGTAAACCGTGAGCGTTTCTCTAAGCCGTCTCGAGCGTCAGCTCGGCTACACCTTCAAGGACCCGGACCTGATGCTCCTGGCCCTCACTCACCGCAGTTTTGCCGGGCGCAACAACGAACGCCTGGAATTCCTCGGTGACGCCATCCTTAACTTCGTCGCTGGCGAGGCGTTGTTCGAGCGCTTCCCCCTGGCCCGCGAAGGCCAGTTGTCGCGTTTGCGCGCGCGACTGGTAAAAGGTGAGACCCTGGCCGTATTGGCCCGTGGTTTCGACTTGGGCGATTACCTGCGCCTGGGCTCCGGTGAGTTGAAAAGCGGCGGTTTCCGGCGCGAGTCGATCCTGGCCGATGCCCTGGAAGCGTTGATTGGTGCGATCTACCTGGATTCAGGCATGGAAATGGCGCGCGAACGCGTTCTGGCCTGGCTGACCTCCGAAATCGACAGCCTGACGCTGGTGGACACCAACAAGGACCCTAAGACCCGCTTGCAGGAATTCCTGCAATCGCGCAGTTGCGAACTGCCGCGCTACGAAGTGGTGGACATCCAGGGTGAGCCGCATTGCCGAACCTTCTTCGTCGAATGCGAAGTTGTCCTATTGAATGAAAAAAGCCGGGGTCAGGGTGTGAGTCGTCGTATTGCCGAACAGGTAGCGGCCGCCGCAGCACTGATTGCCCTGGGCGTGGAGAATGGCAATGACTGATACAACCGTCACCCGCTGCGGCTATGTCGCCATTGTCGGTCGGCCGAACGTGGGCAAGTCCACGCTGCTGAACCACATCCTGGGCCAGAAGCTGGCAATCACCTCGCGCAAGCCCCAGACCACCCGCCACAACATGCTGGGCATCAAGACCGAAGGCGCCGTGCAGGCAATCTACGTCGACACCCCGGGCATGCACAAGGGTGGCGAAAAAGCCTTGAACCGCTACATGAACAAGACTGCCTCGGCGGCGTTGAAGGACGTCGACGTGGTGATCTTCGTGGTCGACCGCACCAAGTGGACCGAAGAAGACCAAATGGTCCTCGAGCGCGTCCAGTACGTGACCGGCCCCTTGATCGTGGCGCTGAACAAGACCGACCGTATCGAAGACAAGGCTGAGCTGATGCCGCACCTGACCTGGTTGCAGGAACAGTTGCCGAACGCCCAGATCATCCCGATCTCTGCCCAGCACGGCCATAACCTCGACGCGCTTGAGCGGGTGATTGCCGAACACCTGCCGGAAAACGATCATTTCTTCCCAGAAGACCAGATCACCGACCGCAGCAGCCGTTTCCTCGCCGCCGAGCTGGTGCGCGAGAAAATCATGCGCCAGATGGGCGCCGAGCTGCCGTACCAGATCACCGTCGAGATCGAAGAGTTCAAGCAACAGGGGAAGACCCTGCATATTCATGCGTTGATCCTCGTCGAACGTGACGGCCAGAAGAAAATCATCATTGGCGACAAGGGCGAGCGCATCAAACGCATCGGCACCGAGGCGCGCAAGGACATGGAGCTGCTGTTCGACTCCAAGATCATGCTCAACCTGTGGGTCAAGGTGAAGGGTGGCTGGTCCGACGACGAGCGGGCGTTGCGTTCGTTGGGTTACGGCGACCTGTAATCATTACTTGAGTGCATGAATTCCACTGTGGGAGCGAGCTTCTGTGGCGAGGGAGCTTGCTCCCGCTGGGCTGCGAAGCAGCCCCAGGATTTGCGATCACATCTAGCCAAACCCACCGCATGGCCTGGTTTCACGACTGCTTCGCAGCCGAGCGGGAGCAAGCTCCCTCGCCACAGGATTTCTTCAACCATTGATGTCTTGTTGATATTCAGGCCCCCGATGTCCCCCAACCAACC
>NZ_JABAEE010000124.1:0-13057 GCF_023701885.1 Pseudomonas sp. CG7
GGAAAACCCCAAGGCCCCGGAGCCCCAAGTCGAGGAGAAGGTGGTCGAGCCCGAACCGACCCCGGAACCTGAAGAGGTCAAGCCCGAAGAAGAAGCGCCGCCGTCGCCGGTCGATGACCTGGCGAACCCGATGCAGATGGACGGCGATGCCCAGTCCGGCAACGACGCTTTCAACATCGGCGCCGGCAAGGGCGGCGGCATGGCCGGGGCAGGGGGCGGCCGTCTGGGCAATGGCACCTACAGCCAGTTCCTGGCGTTCACCTTCCAGCGCTTGCTGCGGGAAAACCCCGACTTGCGCAGTCTGGCGTTCTCGCTGCAGGCCGATGTCTGGCTCAGTGCCGTGGGCGAAATCACCCGGGTCGAGCTGGTCAAGTCCAGCGGCAACCCGCAGGTGGACGAGCAAGTGATTTCCGCCCTGCGTGCCGCACCCCATTTGACCGAGCGGCCGCCGGCCTCCCTGACCTTGCCCGTGCGCCTGTCCTTGCAGGGACGGCGGCCGGGTTAACCGACTATTTGACAGTTTGCCAACAGGAGTTGTGTGCAGATGATTTCCAATGTGAATCGATTGTCGTGGGCAATCGGCCTGGTGGTCTTGAGCCTGGCTGGACAAGCGGCCGCCGCCTCGGCGCCGTCGGAAAACGCCACGATCAATCTGATCCGCCTGCTGGTGCAGCAGGGCGTGCTGAAGCAGGACCAGGCCGATGGCCTGATCGCCCAGGCCGAACGGGAAGCCGTGCAGGCCCGCCAGGCGGCTACGGCAGTTGTCGCAACCCCGGCCGGTGCGCCGGGGGATGTGCGGGTGCAATACGTGCCGAACATCGTCCGCGAGCAGATCCGCGACCAGGTCAAGGCTGAAGTCATGGCCACCGCCAAGCAGGAAAACTGGGCTCAGCCCAACACTTTCCCGGATTGGGTCTCGCGCATCAGTTTCGATGGCGACATTCGCCTGCGGGATGAGTCGCGCTATTACTCGGGCACCAACAGCAACGAGATCGTCGACTTTGCCCGACTCAATGACAGAGGGCCTTACGACGTCAATCCCAACAGCAGCTCCAGCCTGCCGCCGTTGCTCAACACCCGCGAAGCCCGGGAAAACCTGTTCCGCCTGCGCGCCCGCCTGGGCATGAAGGCCGTGATTGCCCCGCAATGGACGGCGGGCATCCGCATCGGCACCGGCTCGGACAACAACCCGGTGTCCCCCACCCAGACCCTGGGCGGCGGCTTTGGCAAGAAAGACCTCTGGCTCGACCAGGGCTACCTGAACTGGAAACCGTCGGACGAATTGACCCTGACCGGCGGGCGTTTCGCCAACCCGTTTTTCTCCACCGACCTGCTGTATTCCGGTGACCTGAACTTCGATGGCGTGGCGGCGAAATTCAACCACAAGCTCAATCAGGATTGGGGCGTGTTCGGTACTGTCGGGGCGTTCCCGGTGGAGTACACCAACGACACCAGCACCAGCAATGGCAGCGACAAGGAAGAGAGCGACAACAAGTGGCTGTACGGTGCGCAACTGGGGGCCAACTGGGCCATCAACGACAGCAACCGGATCAAGGGGGCCATGGCCTATTACCGCTTCGACGACATCGAAGGCCAGCGTTCCTCGCCGTGCGAGCCCTGGGCCGGTGATCCAGGCTGCGACAGCGACGGTTCGCGGGTGGCGTTCATGCAGAAGGGCAACACCGTGTTCCTGCTGCGCGACATCACGCCCAATCCGCTCAACCCGTCCGCCACGCCGCAGCCGCAATACGTCGGCCTGGCCTCGGAGTTCAACCTGCTGGACCTGAACGTCGCCTGGGACACCGATCTGCCCGAAGACCTCAAGCTGCGCAGCCAGGCCCACTACGTCCACAACCTGGGCTACGACGAAGGCGAGATGCGCAAGCGCTCCGAAGGGCAGTTCGCCAACAACCTGGACGAAAACGGCGAGGTGGAAAGCGGCGCCAACGCCTGGATGCTCCAGTTCACCCTTGGCAACTCCCTGGAACTCAAGCGCGAGGGCGACTGGAACCTGTTCGCCGGCTACAAGTACATCCAGCCGGACGCCTTGCCGGACGGCTTCAACGATTCGTCATTCCATCTGGGGGGCACCAATGCCAAGGGGTATTTCCTGGGCGGCAACTATGGCCTGGCAAGCAACGTCTTTGCCACCGGCCGCTGGTTGAGTTCCGAAGCGGTGTACGGCGCGCCGTACGACATCGATGTCTTGCAGCTTGAAATCAACACGCGCTTCTAAGCGCTGGGAGGCCTCATGAAAAGGCGAGCCAACTATCAATGCCCGGCCGCGTTGCTGATGCTGGGCCTGGTGCTCAGCGGCATGGCTCACGGCGAAGGCCTGGAAGAGCGCTTGCGGGCACAATTGCGCAGCACTACCGCGCAGTTGCAAGCCCTGCAGAGCGAGCAGGCCCAGGCCAGCGCTGCCCGCCAGGCAGCAGAGAATCAGGCCAAGGACGCCCAGGCGCAGATCAAGCAATTGACTGCGCAACTGAGCAAGGCCCAGGCCCTCAGCGAACAACTGGCCGGGCACCAGAAAAACCTGCAAAGCCAGGCCCAGGCCCAGGTGGCGGCCAGCAATGAGCAAGTCGGCAAGTTCAAGAAAGCCTATGAAGAACTGCTGGCCCTGGCCCGTGGCAAAGAGGCCGAGCGCGCCCGCCTGGAAGGGCAATTGACCGAGCGTGACACACAAGTGCAGCAATGTTCGGTCAAGAATCAGCAGATGTACGAAGTCGCCAAGCCCCTGCTGCATGCTTACGAAACCATCGATGTGACCGACATCGTGAAAATCCGCCAGCCGTTCGCGGCCAAGGCCCGGGTGCGTTTCGAAGAGCTGGCCCAAGGGTTTGGCGATGATCTTTACAAGTACCGTTTCGATGCGCCCCAGGCCTCGATTACCCACTGAACAGCACAAGGAAGAACCGAACATGACCGCAATGATTGAATACGTCGGCGCAAAATCCCTCACCGAGTTGTTGCAGGCCGCCGGTTATCGGGTCAACGAAACCGAGCAGAACGGCATTGTGCAGTTGCTTAGCGCCAGTCAGGGCATCGGCTTTGCCGTGCGATTCGGCAATCCGGCAGCGACGGCGGGCGAATACCTGGACTTCACCTTCAGCTGTGCCTTGCGAGTGCAGGGCGAATTGCCGGCCGGTCTGGCTGATCGGTGGAACGCGTCGCGGCGCTTTGCCCGGTTGTCGCTGCAGGGCGAATTCCTGGTGATGGAAATGGACGTGGTCGTCGCGGCGGGCGTGAGTGCCGATCATCTGCGCAGCCACTTGGAACTGTGGGACCGCCTGTTGCAGGAGTTCATTGTCTTCCTGCGTGAATACAGCCAGAACGCGGCGGGGGTGCAAACCCCGGCCGAGCCCGTCGAGGCGCCGTTGGAGGAGGCTGTCGCATCGTGAAAAAGCCGACCGTCGTCATCAGCGCCGCGGCGCTGGGCCTGATCGCCGTGGCGCTGGTGCTGGGCCTGCGGCCGGGAAGCGATCCGGTCGCCGCGGTGCAGACCGCCGGTGTTGCTTCGGCCGACACGCCGAGTCTGGCCCGCTTGGGCAACCAGCAGGTCAGCCCCGCCGAGCTCAAGGCTTTGCTGGCTGCGCTGGCTCCCGAGGTTCGCCAGCAAATGCGTGGCAATCGGGCTGCGCTGGAAGGCTGGATCCGTGCGCGCCTGGCGGAAATAGCCGTGTTGGAACAGGCCGATGCCCAGGGCTGGCGCCAGCGCCCCGAGGTGGAGCGCCAGACCCGAGCGGCGGCTGAGCAGATCGTGTTTCGGGACTACTTGCAGTCGGTTAGCCAGGTGCCGGCCGGCTACCCCAGTGAAGAGGAGTTGAAGCAGGCCTACGATGCAGGGAAAGCCAACTGGACGGCGCCGGCGCTGTACCGCGTCAGCCAGATTTTCCTGGCAGCCACCGAGCCGCAGACCGTGGAGGCGGTGCGCCGAAAAGCGCTGGAACTGAGCAAGAAGGCCCAGGCGTCGCCGGCCGAGTTCGGCGCCCTGGCCAGTCGTTTTTCCCAAGACCGCACCAGTGCCGAACGGGGCGGTGACAGCGGTTATCAGCCGTTGCAGCAACTGGTTCCCCCTGTGCGTGAGGCAGTGGCGCGCTTGAAAGTCGGCGCGGTGTCGGACCCGGTGCAGAGCCCGGCGGGCTTCCATGTCATCAAACTCACCGAACAGCAACCGGCCCGGGAAGCGACCCTGGACGAAGTCCGCGAACGCCTGACCCAGGCCCTGCGCGCCGAACGCCAGGAGCAGATCGCCAAGGCATACCTGGACGGCATGCTCGACACGGCGACGTTGAGCATCGATGGCGCGCAGTTGAGCAAGGTGTTGGAGGAGGGGCTCTAGTGGAGTCCATACCCAACCCGTGGCGAGGGAGCTTGCTCCCGCTGGGCTGCGTAGCAGCCCCACCGAAATGACCGCGATCTTTCAACAAGAATCGGGGACAGTTTTTTGGGGCTGCTGCGCAACCCAGCGGGAGCAAGCTCCCTCGCCACAGGGCAGCTTGCCTGGCTGAAGACCCCGCGCAGCCTCATGTATTCGTACCACCGACAGGGAGTCACCCATGACCTTCATCGAGCCCGCAGGACGCCAGGCTGTCAGCCCATACCGCACACCGTTGCGTGCCCCCGACCCTTGGCTGGCCATTGCCGGCGATATCGAGCCGCAGGTGGCGCAGTGTTTCCTGGTCAGTGCCCGTTGCGGCTGCTTCATGCAAGCGGCCCGCAGCCTCAACGTCAAGGCGACCTGGCTGCGCAAGCAATTGGCGCAGTTGGAGGGGCGGCTGCAACGATCATTGTTCAGCTTCCAGGGCAGCGCCTTGACCCTCAGTCGCGAAGGCCGGCAGTTGCAGGCGCGATTGATCGGCCTGGCCCATGAAAACTCGCCGCCGCTGAACGATCAGCCCTTGATTCGCCTGGCCGTGGCCGAGTCGATTCTGCATGACATCCTTGGGCGTGACCTGATTTCGTTGTTGCGGCGCAACGCCAGCGTGCGATTGCAGATCATCACCCTGGACAGTGAACTGGCGCTGCAAGCCGTCAGCGCCGACCTGGTGCTGTGGTTGAGTGATGCCCAGGCGTTGGCGCCGGGGCCGAGCTTCGCCACATTGCCCGCGGATCGACTGGCGCGGTTGGATTATCTGCCGCACATTGCCAAACGCTATTCACGCCCGGCCACGCGCCCGGACTGCTTGGACGACCTGAATGACTACATGCTGGTGCAAGGGCAGGCGGATCGGCACGTGGACGGTTTCGCACCGTGGAACGCCCTGATAGAACAGCGCCGGGCCGGTGTGGTGCAGGTGCAATCCTACGAACTGATGCTGGAAATGATTCGCTGCAGCGCCTGCATCGGCCTTTTGCCACAGTACATGAGCCGCTTCGACCGAGGCCTGGTGGCGCTGCCCGACGTGTTCGGCCTGCCCATGCAGCGGCATTTGTGGATGGCCGTCAATGCCCAGGCCGAAGGCTCGCCAGAGGTGCAGATGCTACGTGAGCTGATCCAACACACACTGGCTGAGCGCCGGGATTGGTTCCAGGCCTGACTGGCATCCCAGTAACCCTGTGGGAGCGAGCCTGTTCGCGCTAGCGGTTGTTCATGCAACATCAATGCTGGCTGAAAGGGCCTCATCGCGAGCAAGCTCGCTCCCACAATGAGTGGTGTACCGAACACAAGATTTATCCTCGCTGAAGATCCAGGGTGGGAGCGAGCTTGCTCGCGATGAGGCCGGCACATCTGGCATCACAGCAATTGGCCCACAGGTTCCCTCGGCAGACTGGCGCGGCTTATAGTGCTTGGCCTTGTCGCGCCTCCAGGAAGAAGTCCCATGTCTGATTCTTCGATCACCCTCGAACGCTTCACTGAAGTTCATATCCCCGGCGTCACCGCGCTCTACAACGACCCGGCGGTGACGCGCCAGGTGCTGCAGATGCCTTTCCAGTCCGCCGAAGTCTGGCGCAAGCGCCTGGCGACGGATGACGAGCGCCTATTGAAACTGGTGGCCCTGCACGAGGGGGAAGTCATCGGCAACCTGGGGCTCGAGCAGTTCACACGGGTGCGTCGGGCTCACTGCGGCAGCCTCGGCATGGGCGTGGCCGTCGCCTGGCAGGGCAAGGGCGTGGGTTCGATGTTGCTGGCTGCCGCGCTGGATGTCGCGGACAACTGGATGAACCTGCGGCGAGTCGAACTGACGGTGTACGCCGATAACGAAGCGGCCATAGGGCTGTATCGCAAGTTCGGCTTCGAAACCGAAGGCCTGTTGCGCGACTATGCCGTGCGTGACGGTCGCTGGGTGGACACATTGGCCATGGCGCGGCTGCGCTGAAGGATCAACCACGCAGGCAAAGTGGCTTTTACGTACGCCGACGTTCTGGACCTGTCATCATCCAGCCTCGCAGCACTCCCTAATCGAGGAACGGCCCATGGACGATATACGGCAATTGGGCGAGATGCTTCGTCACTACGCAGACAGCGAAGCGCACAAGAAGCAACAGCACCAGGCTCAATCACTGGTTTGGTCAGAACAGATCAAGGTGTTGTACGGACAAATCGAACAATGGTTGGCGCCCGTCGTGGCGCCCGGTCTTTTGACGCTGAACCGTGAGACGTATGTGGCTCACGGGCCGAGCGTTCCGATAGAGACGTCTGGTTTCAAGACTGAAAAACTGATCTTGACCATTACCGGTAAGCCGGTGGAATTCGTGCCTGAGGTGATGGGTGTGGGCGGCTTGGTTTCCTTGTCGATCATCGGCCTGGCCTCGACCCGTCACGGGAGTATCTCCCTGGTTTGCCAGCCGCCATCGGTGCAATGGCAATGGCGGCGGACCAATGGACTGAAGGACGCTGACACGTTCGCTTTCGACGCGGACTTTCTCGCACAACAATTACAGAGCTTGATACCACGCGATCGGGGCTGAGGGCATAGGCGAGGAACGTTATTGCCATAGCCTTCTTCCTTGCAGGACAGGCAAAAAACCGCCCATTGGCTATACCTGTAGTTCCGGCGCCGCCTCGTGTGGCTTACAGGAGTGACAGCATGAAGTTTTCGTCCATGATCGGCTGTGTTTGCATCGCCACGCTCGCCTTGGCGGGTTGCTCGAGCAAAGTGACCCAGCCGGATGAGTATTCCGGGTTCCTCGGCGATTACAGCCGGCTCAAGGAAGAGAAGTCGCCGTCGGGGGCAGTGGTCATGCGTTGGATCGATCCGAAGATTGATCCGGGCAAGTACACCCATCTCTACATCGAGCCGACGCAGCTTTACCCCAAGCCGCAGCCGACCGTGAAAATCCCCCAGGCCACGCTGTCGGGTATCACCGCGTACTACGATCAGGCCCTCAAGCGGGAAGCGGAAAAATCCTTGCCCCTGGCGACCGCTCCGGGGCCGGGTGTTCTCGTGGTGCGTGCGGCGATCACGGCTGTCAGTAGCAAGACCGAAGGCTTGAAACCTTATGAGGTGATCCCGATTGCGCTGGTGGCGGCGGCTGTCAGCACCGCCAGTGGTATTCGCGACCAGGAAACCACCTTGGGCACCGAAGCGGTTTTCCTCGACGGTGGCACTCACGCGGTGGTCGCCCAAGTCGTGCGCAAAGGCACCGGCAAGCCGCTGTCCAACGAGTCCCAGGTCATGAAGCCCGATGACGTCAAAGGGGTCATCGATGGCTGGGCGTCGGATCTGCATCAGTCATTCCTGAAACTCAAGGCCAAATAGTCACCGCCGTGGTGCAGGAGGTGAGGTCGACGCCGTGTCTTTTTATGTCCGGGCGTAGGTCGCGCGAGCATTTCGTGGTTAACTCCGGCCTCACCATATTCAAACCTGTCAGAAGGAATCCGTTCATGGCTCAAGTCACTCTCAAAGGCAACCCGGTCCAAGTCAACGGCCAGTTGCCACAAGCCGGTTCCAAGGCGCCAGCCTTTTCCCTGGTTGCCGGCAATCTGTCGGACGTTTCCCTGAAGGACTTCGCCGGCAAGCGCAAAGTGCTGAACATTTTCCCAAGCGTCGACACGCCGACCTGCGCCACCTCCGTGCGCAAGTTCAACGCCCAGGCCAACGAGCTGAACAACACCGTGGTGCTGTGCATCTCTGCCGACCTGCCATTTGCCCAGGCGCGTTTCTGCGGCGCTGAAGGCCTGGAAAACGTCCAGAACCTGTCGACCCTGCGCGGTGCCGAATTCATCCAGGACTACGGCGTGGCGATTGCCGACGGCCCACTGAAAGGCCTGACCGCCCGTGCCGTGGTGGTGTTGGACGAAAACGACACCGTGCTGCACAGCGAGCTGGTCAAGGAAATCGCGGAAGAGCCGAACTACGACGCGGCGCTGGCTGTCCTGAAATAAGTGGATTGAAATAAAGTATTTATTACAATTGTTAACGGCCTGGCCCAGCCCAGGCCGTTTTCTTTTGTGCTTCAAGGCATTAGCCGACTATCCGAAAGGTAAGCCCAAGGTAAATTGCCGGTAAAGGCGCTTTGCTAAATAGCCGCCAGTGCTTATCGTTCAGCCTCCCGTAAAAGAAGCCCACGCGCCCAATGGTTGATCACTCCATGCAATCCTCTGTTTCCCGCAATTCCCGTCGCTGGCTGTTTGGCTTGTTCGTCCTGCTGGTCATCGCAGCGCTGGCCTGGAAGTTCTGGCCCAGTGGCTCGACCGAAAAAAATGGGGCAGGGGAGAAAGCAGCCGCGGGGCATGTGGGACGTTCCGGTAGCATGCGCCCGGGGTTCGGTGGGGCGACGGGCCCGATTCCAGTGCGTGTAGCGCCGGTGGCGACCGGGGACTTCCCGCTGTACTTCAAGGCGCTGGGTACGGTCACGGCCCTCAACACCATCAACGTGCGCAGTCGCGTGGGTGGCGAACTGGTCAAGATCGCCTTCGAAGAGGGGCAAATGGTCAAGGCCGGGGACTTGCTGGCCGAGATCGATCCACGCCCGTACCAGAACGCCTTGCTCCAGGCCGAAGGCACGCTGTTGCAGAACCAGGCCCAGCTGAAAAATGCCCAGGTAGACCTTGAGCGCTATCGCGGCCTGTACGCCGAAGACAGCATTGCCAAGCAGACCCTCGACCCCGCCGCAGCGCTGGTGGGCCAGTACCAAGGCACGGTCAAGACCAATCAGGCGGCCGTCAACGACGCCAAGCTCAACCTCGAATTCACCAAGATCCGCGCACCGATTACTGGCCGCGGCGGCTTGCGTCAACTGGACGGCGGCAACCTGGTGTCGGCCAACGACACCACCGCCCTGGCGGTCATCACCCAGACCCAACCCATCAGCGTCGTGTTCACCTTGCCGGAAAACAACCTCGACACGGTGCTCGCCCGTTACCGCAGCGGGGCGAAACTCCCCGTCGAAGCGTGGGATCGCGGCGACGTGAAGCGCCAGGCCAGTGGCGTGTTGCAGAGCCTGGACAACCAGATCGACGTCACCACTGGCACCCTGAAATTCAAGGCCCGCTACGAGAACCGCGACCAGTCGCTGTTCCCCAACCAGTTCGTCAACGTCCACCTGCTGGCCGACACCCTCAAAGGCGTGACCCTGGCGCCGACGGCCGCCATCCAGTTCGGCACCAACGGCACCTTTGTCTATGCCCTGGAAGGTGACAACAAGGTCACCATCAAGAAGCTGAAGATCGGCGCCAGCGACGGCACCAACACCGTGGTCACCGAAGGCCTGGCCGCCGGCGACCGGGTGGTGCTCGAAGGCACCGATCGCTTGAAGGAGGGCAGCGAAGTGGAAGTGGTCAACGACAGCCAGGACGTGCCCACCACGCCCACCGAGCACCTGCAGGGCAAGTCCGCGGCAGCACCGATTGAGCCGGCCGCGGCCGACAAGGCGAACAAGGGCGGCGCATGAATATCTCGCGGCTGTTCATCCTTCGCCCGGTCGCCACCACCCTGAGCATGCTGGCGATCATCCTGGCCGGCCTGATCGCCTATCGGCTGCTGCCGGTGTCGGCGTTGCCCCAGGTCGATTACCCGACCATCCGCGTGATGACCCTGTACCCGGGCGCCAGCCCCGACGTGATGACCAGCGCGGTCACCGCGCCCCTGGAGCGGCAGTTCGGGCAGATGCCAGGCCTGACGCAGATGGCCTCCACCAGTTCCGGCGGCGCCTCGGTGATCACCCTGCGCTTCAACCTCGACATCAACATGGACGTCGCCGAGCAGCAGGTGCAGGCCGCCATCAACGCGGCCACCAACCTGCTGCCCACGGACCTGCCGGCGCCGCCGGTGTATAACAAGGTCAACCCGGCCGACACCCCGGTGCTGACGCTGGCGATCACGTCCAAGACCATGCTGCTGCCCAAGCTCAATGACTTGGTGGACACCCGCATGGCGCAGAAAATCGCCCAGATCAGTGGCGTCGGCATGGTCACCATCGCTGGCGGCCAGCGCCAGGCGGTGCGCATCAAGGTCAACCCCGAGGCCCTGGCGGCCAATGGCCTCAACCTGGCGGATGTGCGCACGCTGATCGGTGCGTCCAACGTCAACCAGCCCAAGGGCAATTTCGACGGCCCGACGCGGGTCTCGATGCTCGACGCCAACGACCAGTTGACGTCGCCCAAGGACTACGCCGAACTGATCCTGGCCTACGCCAACGGCGCGCCGTTGCGGCTCAAGGACGTGGCGCAGATCGTCGACGGCGCCGAAAACGAACGCCTTGCCGCCTGGGCCAACGAAAACCAGGCCGTGCTGCTGAACATCCAGCGCCAGCCCGGCGCGAATGTCATCGAGGTGGTGGACCGGATCAAGGCCCTGCTGCCGAGCATTACCGACAACCTGCCGGCCGGCCTGGACGTCACTGTGCTGACCGACCGTACCCAGACCATCCGTGCCTCGGTCACCGATGTGCAGCATGAATTGCTGATCGCCATCGCTCTGGTGGTGATGGGGACGTTCCTGTTCCTGCGTCGCGTCAGTGCCACGATCATTCCGTCGGTGGCCGTGCCGTTGTCGTTGATCGGCACGTTCGGCGTGATGTACCTGGCCGGTTTCTCCATCAACAACCTGACCTTGATGGCCCTGACCATCGCCACCGGTTTCGTGGTGGACGATGCCATCGTCATGCTGGAGAACATCGCCCGTTTCATCGAAGAGGGCGACAGCCCGATGCAGGCTGCGCTCAAGGGCGCGAAGCAGATTGGCTTCACGCTGATTTCCCTGACGCTGTCGCTGATTGCCGTGCTGATCCCGCTGTTGTTCATGGCCGACGTGGTCGGGCGCTTGTTCCGCGAATTCGCCATCACCCTGGCCGTGGCGATCCTGATTTCCCTGGTGGTGTCCCTGACCCTGACGCCGATGATGTGCGCTCGCTTGCTCAAGCGCGAGCCCAAGGCAGAAGAGCAAGGCCGTTTCTATCGCGCCAGCGGCGCCTGGATCGACTGGCTGATCGCCGCCTACGGGCGCAAGTTGCAATGGGTGCTCAAGCACCAGCCGCTGACCCTGCTGGTGGCCGTGGGTAGCCTGGTGCTGACGGTGGTGCTGTACCTGGCCGTGCCCAAGGGCTTTTTCCCGGTGCAGGACACCGGGGTCATCCAGGGCATTTCCGAAGCGCCGCAATCGATCTCCTTTGCCGCCATGAGCGAGCGCCAGCAGCTACTGGCCAAGGTGATCCTCGCCGATCCGGCGGTGCAGAGCCTGTCGTCCTACATCGGCGTGGACGGCGACAACGCTACGCTCAACAGCGGGCGCCTGCTGATCAACCTCAAGCCCCATAGCGAGCGGGATGACAGCGCCACCGAAATCATTGCCCGTTTGCAGCCCCAGCTGGACCGGCTGGTGGGCATTCGCCTGTTCATGCAACCGGTGCAGGACCTGACCATCGAAGACCGGGTCAGCCGTACCCAGTACCAGTTCAGCCTGTCTTCGCCGGACGCCGAGTTGCTCAGTCTCTGGAGCGGGCGCCTGGTCGAGGCCCTGGGCCGCCAGCCGGAACTCACCGACGTCGCCAGCGATTTGCAGGACAAGGGCCTGCAGGTCTACCTGGTGATCGACCGCGACGCGGCGTCCCGCCTGGGCGTTTCGGTGTCGAACATCACCGATGCGCTGTATGACGCCTTCGGCCAGCGGCAGATTTCCACTATCTACACCCAGGCCAGCCAGTACCGCGTGGTGCTGCAAGCCCAGGCCGGGGAGCGGATCGGTCCGCAGGCGCTGAACCAGATTCATGTCAAGACCACCGATGGCGGGCAGGTGCGGCTGTCGAGCCTGGCCCGGGTCGAAGAGCGCCAGGCTCAGTTGGCGATTGCCCACATTGGGCAGTTTCCCGCAGTGATGATGTCGTTCAACCTCGCGCCGGGGGTGGCCCTGGGGCATGCGGTGGAGGTGATCGAAAAGGTCCAGCAGGACATCGGCATGCCGGTGGGGGTGCAGACCGAATTCCAGGGCGCGGCCCAGGCATTCCAGGCGTCGTTGTCGAGTACCTTGCTGTTGATCCTGGCGGCGGTGGTGACCATGTACATCGTCCTGGGCGTGTTGTACGAAAGCTACATCCACCCGATCACCATCCTTTCCACCTTGCCCTCGGCGGCTATCGGTGCCTTGCTGGCGTTGATCCTCAGCGGCAATGACCTGGGCATGATCGCGATCATCGGCATCATCCTGCTGATTGGCATCGTCAAGAAAAACGCGATCATGATGATCGACTTCGCCCTCGACGCCGAACGCAACCAGGGCATGGACCCGCAGACGGCGATCTACCAGGCGGCGTTGCTGCGCTTCCGCCCGATCCTGATGACCACCCTGGCGGCGTTGTTCGGTGCCGTACCGCTGATGCTCGCCACCGGCTCCGGCGCCGAACTGCGCCAGCCCCTGGGCTTGGTGATGGTGGGTGGGTTGTTGGTGAGCCAGGTATTGACGCTGTTCACGACGCCGGTGATCTACCTGTATTTCGATCGACTGGGGCGTCGGTTTGCCAGGCCTGAGGCAGATGAGGTGCGGGTATGACGGCGGTGCAGCGCTTTTCGTGGCGAGGGAGCATGCGCCCGGAGGGGCGGGGTGCGGCCACAGGTTTGCGCGCGGCGCACGGAAGCGGGGGGCAGCGGCCGCGCCACACACGCCGGGCCCATGGAGCA
>NZ_JABAEE010000125.1:0-12500 GCF_023701885.1 Pseudomonas sp. CG7
CGGGGCGGGGCGCAACGGCGGCCGGGTGAACGCCGGGCTGTGGATCCCGCCGGATGACATCGAGGCCGGGTTCGGCGAGGCGGTGGGCAGCCAGCTCAACCGCATGCTGGGGGCTGCGCCAGCCTTGGTGTTCAGTCTCATCGATAAATACAGCATCGATTGCCAGTTGCGTCGCGAAGGCACCCTGCACATGGCCCATAACGCCCGGGGCGAGGCCGACCTGCGCAGTCGCGAAGCACAATGGAAACGCCGCGGCGCCCCGGTGGAATTGCTCACCGGCCAGGCCTGCGCGGAGGCGCCCGGCACCTCGAAAATCGCCGCGGCATTACTCGACCGCCGCGCCGGCACGCTCAACCCGATGGCCTACACCAGCGGGTTGGCCAAGGCCGCCACGGACCTGGGCGGCCAGCTGTTCGACCATTCCCCGGTGACCCATCTGGAACGCCAAGGCCAGCGCTGGTCGGTGCAAACCGCCCAGGGTTCGGTACTGGCCGAGCAGGTGGTGATTGCCTCCAACGCCTACACCGAGGGCGACTGGACCGAACTGCGGCGCAACTTTTTCCCTGGCTATTACTATCAGGTCGCCTCGGTCCCGCTGACCGACGAGGCCGCCCACCGCATCCTGCCGGGCGGCCAGGGTTCGTGGGATACCCGCCAGGTGCTGAGTAGCATCCGCCGGGACAAGGACGGCCGCTTGCTGCTGGGCAGCCTGGGCAACGGCAACCGCAAGCCGACCTGGTTCCTCAAGGCCTGGGCCGACCGGGTGCAGCAACACTATTTTCCTTACCTCAAGCCGGTGGAGTGGGAGTGCACCTGGACCGGTTGCATCGCCTTCACCCCCGATCATCTGATGCGCCTGTTCGAGCCGGCCCCCGGGCTGGTGGCCGTGACCGGTTACAACGGCCGGGGCGTGACCACCGGTACGGTGGTCGGCAAGGCGTTCGCCGATTACCTCTGCCACGGTAACGCCCCGGCCCTGCCGATCCCGTTCGCGCCCATGCAGCCATTGGCCGGGGGGGGGTTGCGCAGCTGCCTGTATGAGGCCGGTTTTTCGCTGTATCACGCGGGCCAGTGCCTGCGGATCGTCATTTGAGTGTTGAAAATTGTTGCTGGGAGCCGCGTTTTCTGGCGTAGCGTCTAGCCTGTTATGGTGCGGCTTGTAGCAGTTGCGCACCGACAGTGTGCAGTTCGGTGACGTGGGTTGTTACACAGTGGTTGCACGCCGTTTCGTGTGATGGTTGCAATGATGGCTCACGGAGGGTTTCACCCATTTAAATAAAAGGTTGCACCTCGTGCGGTTTAGACGGTTGCACGCCCTATGAAAAAGGGCTCGAAACAGTCGAAATAACAATAAAGCAGCGACTTTTTTCAGAATAAAAAACCGATGGCACGGCCCTTGCTCTGAGCTTTTCAGTGAAATGAAGTCGCAGTGCCAACTAAAAAAAACCTTGGAGCACCACCTCATGTCCCAGACGTTTTACAAGAAAGGTTTCCTGGCCCTCGCAGTGGCAGCTGCATTGGGTGTTTCTGCGTTTGCTCAAGCTGATGTGAAATTTGGTGTGGCGGGGCCGATGACTGGCGCCAACGCCGCATTTGGCGAGCAGTACATGAAGGGTGCGCAGGCAGCGGCCGATGTCATTAACAAAGCGGGTGGCGTCAACGGCGAGAAGATCGTACTGGTTGCCGGTGACGATGCTTGCGAGCCCAAGCAGGCCGTGGCCGTGGCCAACCGCCTGGTTGACCAGGACAAGGTGATCGGCGTGGTCGGGCACTTCTGCTCGTCCAACACCATCCCGGCCTCCGAGGTCTACGACGAAGCCGGCATCATCGCCATCACCCCCGGCTCGACCAACCCGGCCGTGACCGAGCGTGGCCTCAGCGCGATGTTCCGCATGTGCGGTCGTGACGACCAGCAGGGCATCGTGGCCGGCGACTACATCGTCGACGTGCTCAAGGGCAAGAAAGTCGTCGTCCTGCACGACAAGGACACCTACGGCCAAGGCCTGGCGGATGCCACCAAGGCACAACTGATCAAGCGCGGCGTGACCCCGGTGCTGTACGAAGGCCTGACCCGTGGCGAGAAAGACTTCAGCGCCGTGGTCACCAAGATCCGTGGGGCTGGCGCCGACGTGGTCTACTTCGGTGGCCTGCATCCGGAAGCCGGCCCGCTGGTTCGCCAGTTGCGTGAGCAAGGCCTCAAGGATGTGAAGTTCATGTCCGATGACGGCATCGTTACCGACGAACTGGTCACCACCGCCGGCGGCGCGCAATACGTCGATGGCGTGTACATGACCTTCGGCGCCGACCCGCGCCTGCTGCCAGACAGCAAGGTCGTGGTCGAGGAGTTCCGCAAGAATGGCACCGAGCCTGAAGGCTACACCCTGTACGCCTACGCTTCGGTCCAGGCCCTGGCCGCCGGCTTCAACGGCGCCAAGTCCAACAAAGGCGAGGATGCGGCCAAGTGGCTCAAGGCCAACCCTGTCCAGACCGTGATGGGCAAGAAGGAGTGGGACACCAAGGGCGACCTGAAAGTCTCCGACTACGTGGTCTACCAGTGGGACAAGGACGGCAAATACCACCAGTTGGAAAAACAGAAGTAATTTGAAGGGATGACTAGCCTGTGGCGAGGGAGCTTGCTCCCGCTGGGGCGCGTAGCGGCCCCAAAAAGGGGACTGCTGCGCAGTCCAGCGGGAGCAAGCTCCCTCGCCACGGAGACTGTGTTCACCCTGTCCTGATTGGCATTAGCCAAAGGCCCGTCTGTTTTTTTCTACGAGCCGCACATCCTTTGGCGCTGGGCTTCGAACCCGTCGTCGCGTCCCCGGGATGTGCTGTCTCACTGCGTGAGATTGCGTTATGGATGGTATTTTCCTGCAGCAACTGATCAATGGCCTGACCCTCGGGTCGGTCTATGGTCTGATCGCCATCGGCTACACAATGGTCTATGGCATCATCGGCATGATCAACTTCGCCCATGGCGAGGTTTACATGATTTCCGCTTACCTCGCGGCAATCAGTCTGGCTCTGCTGGCTTACTTCGGTATTGAATCCTTTCCGCTAATGATCCTTGGCACCCTCGTGTTCACGGTCGTGGTCACCGGCGTATACGGCTGGGTCATCGAACGCGTCGCCTACAAACCCCTGCGCAACTCCACCCGGCTGGCACCGCTGATCAGTGCCATCGGCATCTCGCTGATCTTGCAGAACTATGCACAAATCAGCCAGGGCGCCCGTCAACAAGGGATCCCGACGCTGCTCGAAGGCGCCATGCGCGTCGACATCGGCAGCGGTTTCGTCCAGCTCACCTACACCAAGATTTTCATCCTGGTCGCTGCGTTCGCCGGGATGGCCGCGCTGACCTACATCATCAAATACACCAAGCTCGGGCGCATGTGCCGCGCCACCCAGCAAGACCGCAAGATGGCCTCGATCCTGGGGATCAACACCGACCGGGTGATTTCCTACGTGTTCATCATCGGTGCAGCCATGGCGGCCCTGGCCGGCGTGCTGATCACCATGAACTACGGCACGTTCGACTTCTATGCCGGCTTCATCATCGGCATCAAGGCGTTCACCGCAGCGGTACTCGGCGGCATTGGCTCCCTGCCTGGGGCGATGCTCGGCGGGATCATCCTCGGCATTTCCGAGTCGCTGTTCTCCGGTCTGATCAACTCTGACTACAAAGACGTGTTCAGTTTCTCGCTGCTGGTGCTGATCCTGATCTTCCGTCCCCAAGGCCTGCTGGGTCGCCCACTCGTGGCGAAGGTATAAGTATGTCTGCTGCCAATAAACCGCTTGATATCAAACAGAGCGTCATCGACGCGATCCTGGCCGGCCTGATCTCGCTGATTGTGTTCGGGCCGATTGTCGGCGTGGTGCTCGACGGCTACAGCTTCAACCTGCAACCGGCCCGGGTCGGCTGGTTGGTGGCGATCGTGATGATCGGCCGTTTTGCCTTGAGCCTGTTCCTGCAAACTCCCAAGGGACTGAAGATTCTCCAGGGCTTCGAAAGCACCGGCTCCGGCGTGCATGTGCTGCCGCCGGACTACAAGTCGCGCCTGCGCTGGATCATCCCGGCGCTGATCGTGATTGCCATCGTGTTTCCGTTCTTCGCCAACAAATACGTGCTCACCGTGGTCATTCTCGGCCTGATCTACGTGTTGCTCGGCCTGGGCCTGAACATCGTGGTCGGCCTGGCGGGGCTGCTCGACCTGGGTTACGTGGCGTTCTATGCCATCGGTGCCTATGGCCTGGCGCTGGGCTATCAATACCTGGGGCTGGGTTTCTGGACCGTATTGCCGCTGGCGGCCATCGCGGCGGCGATGGCGGGGTGCATATTGGGATTCCCGGTGTTACGAATGCACGGTGACTACCTGGCCATCGTGACCCTGGGGTTCGGTGAGATCATCCGGTTGGTGCTGAACAACTGGCTGTCGTTCACTGGCGGGCCGAATGGCATGCCCGTGCCGTCGCCAACCTTTTTCGGCCTGGAGTTCGGCCGACGAGCGAAAGATGGCGGGGTGCCGTTCCATGAGTTCTTCGGCCTCGACTACAACCCCAACATCAAATTCCTGTTCATCTACATCGTGCTGTTCATCACGGTATTGCTGGTGCTCTACATCAAGCATCG
Source organism: Pseudomonas sp. CG7 (assembly GCF_023701885.1). Taxonomy (NCBI): domain Bacteria; kingdom Pseudomonadati; phylum Pseudomonadota; class Gammaproteobacteria; order Pseudomonadales; family Pseudomonadaceae; genus Pseudomonas; species Pseudomonas sp. CG7. Next base: position 4,628 of record NZ_JABAEE010000125.1, read on the forward strand.
CCTGACCCGCATGCCGGTCGGACGTGCCTGGGAAGCCCTGCGCGAGGATGAGATCGCCTGCCGCTCCATGGGCCTGAACCATGTGCTGGTCAAGCTCTCGGCCTTCACCATCGGCGCGTCCACGGCTGGCCTGGCCGGGGTGTTCTTCGCCAGTTACCAGGGTTTCGTCAACCCGTCGTCGTTCACCTTCTTCGAGTCGGCGTTGATCCTGGCGATCGTGGTGCTGGGCGGCATGGGGTCGACGGTCGGCGTGGTGATTGCCGCCTTCGTGCTCACCGTGGCGCCGGAGCTTTTGCGCAGTTTCTCTGAATACCGGGTGCTGCTGTTCGGCGTACTGATGGTGTTGATGATGATCTGGCGCCCGCGCGGCTTGATCCGTATCAGCCGTACCGGTGTGACGCCGCGCAAGGGGGTAGCGCCATGAGCGAAGTCGTACTCAAAGTTGAAAACCTGATGATGCAGTTCGGTGGCATCAAGGCCCTCAGCGATGTCAGCCTGCAGGTCAAGCGCAACTCGATCTTCGCGCTGATCGGACCCAACGGTGCGGGCAAGACCACGGTGTTCAACTGCCTGACCGGTTTCTACAAGGCTTCAGGCGGTAAGATTGAACTCAACGTGCGCGGTGAGCAGACCAACGTGATCAAGTTGTTGGGCGAAGCGTTTCGCCCGACCGACTTCGTCTCGCCGAAATCCTTCGCCAGCCGGCTGTACTACAAGATGTTCGGCGGCACCCACCTGGTGAACCGCGCTGGCCTGGCGCGGACCTTCCAGAACATTCGCCTGTTCAAGGAAATGTCGGTGCTGGAAAACCTGCTGGTGGCCCAGCACATGTGGGTCAACCGCAGCCTGGTGGCGGGCATCCTCAACACCAAGGGCTACCGCAAGGCTGAAAGCGACGCCCTGGACCATGCGTTCTATTGGCTGGAGGTGGTCGACCTGGTGGATTGCGCCAACCGCCTGGCCGGGGAGCTTTCCTACGGCCAGCAACGGCGCCTGGAAATCGCCCGGGCGATGTGCACGCGCCCGCAGATCATCTGCCTCGATGAACCGGCCGCCGGCCTCAACCCTCAGGAAACCGAAGCGCTGAGCGCGATGATCCGGCTGCTGCGCGACGAGCATGATCTGACCGTGGTGCTGATCGAACACGACATGGGCATGGTAATGAGCATTTCCGACCACATCGTGGTGCTGGACCACGGCAACGTGATCGCCGAGGGTGGTCCCGAGGCGATTCGCAACGATCCGAAGGTGATCGCGGCCTACCTGGGTGCCGATGAAGAGGAACTGGTATGAGTGGACCTATCCTCGAACTCAAGGAGTTGGACGTGTTCTACGGGCCGATCCAGGCCCTGAAGAAAGTCTCGATGCACATTGGCGAAGGCGAGACCGTGAGCCTGATCGGCTCCAACGGTGCCGGCAAGTCCACGCTGTTGATGTCGATCTTTGGCCAACCCCGCGCGGCGGGCGGGCAGATCATCTACCAGGGCGTGGACATCACCCACAAGTCCTCCCACTACATCGCCTCCAACGGCATCGCCCAGTCGCCAGAAGGGCGGCGGGTTTTCCCCGACATGACGGTCGAGGAAAACCTGCTGATGGGCACCATTCCCATCGGTGACAAATACGCCAGCGAAGACATGCAACGCATGTTCGAGCTGTTCCCGCGGCTCAAGGAGCGCCGCAACCAGCGGGCCATGACCATGTCCGGCGGCGAGCAGCAAATGCTCGCCATCGCCCGGGCATTGATGAGCCGGCCGAAGTTGTTGCTGCTCGATGAGCCGAGCCTGGGGTTGGCGCCGATCGTGGTGAAACAGATCTTCGCCACCCTGCGCGAGCTGGCCTCCACCGGGATGACCATTTTCCTGGTGGAACAGAACGCCAACCACGCCCTCAGGCTGTCGGACCGGGCCTATGTGATGGTCAATGGTGAAATCCGCCTGACCGGCACGGGCAAGGAGCTGCTCGCCAACGAGGAAGTGCGCAACGCGTACCTGGGCGGGCATTGAGGCGGTTGAAGCAATGAAAAAACCGGCGAGTGAATCGCCGGTTTTTTTATCTCCCCCAAACACCACCATCCCTCTGTGGGAGCGGGCTTGCTCGCGAAAGCGGTGGATCAGACAGATTGATGTCGACTGACACGCCGCCTTCGCGAGCACGCCCGCTCCCACATAGGGATTTCGGCTGTCTGCGGTAATTGTGGACAACAATCCTGAGCCCCCTGCGAAACCGCGACATAAAGTCGCCGCAAACAGTTGTTTTGTCACGGTTTTGACTTGTCCCCGTTTGCTGTGGAACTGGCTGTGGGTAACGTGGGAGTAGCTGGCTGAAAGCCTTTGATTACGTGGCTTGCAGGGCTGTGATCGTTTTTTGATCAGGCGTTTTCGGTCAAGCGTGAGCGGCTGTTGTCAACAGTTTTCTGAGCATTGGAATGGGCTCGGAAGTCTATGGGCAATCCTGTGGATAAGTCTGTGATTAAACTCTGGAAAGACCGCGCTGAGGGCCGTGGTTACTGGCTTGGAGCCATCGCCTCTGGTGCGCTGACTTATAGCAGATAACTTGCGTTGCACAACCTGAGTTGCAGGGTCAAGCGAAAAAATTTTCCAAATACCCCGCAAAGCCTTATGCACAGCGGCCTGTGGGGTTTGCACTTGCCCCCGATTACTGTGGACGTGCCTGTGGATAAGGTGCGGGCAACCGGCTGCGGGCCTTGCTGGGCAAGGCCTGGCGAGGATTGGTTGTTTTATGAGCAGCTGTGGGCCAAAAGCGCGTGTGCAAACCTTGCCCCCGACGTATCAGGCCGGGCATGCTGTGGGCCGATTCCATTCAACGGCTTTTGAAGTTCCAACAAGGAGAACACGATGTCTGACACCCTGTTTATCACCGGCGCGACATCCGGTTTTGGTGAAGCCTGTGCCCGACGTTTTGCCGAGGCCGGTTGGAAACTGGTGCTGACCGGTCGTCGTGAAGAACGCCTCAATGCCCTTTGTGCCGAGCTGTCGAAGCAGACCGAAGTCCACGGCCTGGTCCTGGACGTGCGCGATCGCAAGGCCATGGAAGAGGCCATCGCCAATCTGCCGCCGTCCTTCGCCACGTTGCGCGGGCTGATCAACAACGCGGGCCTGGCCTTGGGCGTCGATCCGGCGCCCAAGTGCGACCTCGATGACTGGGACACCATGGTCGACACCAATGTCAAAGGGCTGATCTACAGCACCCGCCTGCTGTTGCCGCGCCTGATCGCCCACGGCCGTGGCGCCGGGATCGTCAACCTGGGTTCCATTGCCGGCAACTACCCGTATCCGGGCAGCCATGTGTATGGCGCAAGCAAGGCGTTCGTCAAACAGTTCTCCCTGAACCTGCGTTGCGACCTGCAAGGCACGGGCGTGCGAGTGAGCAACATCGAGCCGGGCCTGTGCGAAAGCGAATTCTCCCTGGTGCGCTTCGGTGGCGACCAGGAGCGCTACAACGCGACCTATGCCGGCGCCGAGCCGATCCAGCCACAAGACATCGCCGACACGATTTTCTGGGTGCTCAACACGCCGGCGCACATCAACATCAACAGCCTGGAGCTGATGCCGGTGAGCCAGACCTGGGCTGGGTTTGCGATTGAGCGTAACAAGGCGTAGCGAATGGTGTGTGGATGAGCTTTTGTGGCGAGGGAGCTTGCTCCCGCTCGGCTGCGAAGCAGTCGTAAGCTTTTTGGGGCCGCTGCGCGGCCCAGCGGGAGCAAGCTCCCTCGCCACAGTGGGGGGTCAAGCCAGATAATCGGCCAGCCCGCGATAGCAGGTCAGCAGGTGATACGGCGTGGTGGACGGCATGTCCCGGCGGCTGACAATGCCGTCGGCGTCGAGGCATTCATTCCAGCCTTGGGGATGAAGGAAATGCTGCCCCAACGCCTGTAGTTGATGTAGCAAGGCCCCCTGATTGCCCGGGCGCAAGGTCAGCGCCCGCAGGTATTCCGCCTGGGCCCAGATGCGTTGGGTGGCATCCCGTGGGCCTGCTTGCGTGTCCAATGCCAGCATCGCGCACACCGCGCCGGAATCCGGATCGACGCCGCGTTGTTCGGTATGGCCGAAGCTGCGCTCCAGGGCGGTGTGCAACTTGCCGTTGCGCAACAGCGGGGAAGAGGCCAGCAAGTAATACCATTCGAACTGGTGGCCCGGCTCGAACCAGTTATCCACAGCCTTGAGCGGTTTTTCCATCATGACCCACTGCTGCGGATCGATGAAGTGCTTAGCCATCCCGTCGCACAAGCCCAGCAACGCCTGGCGGACGTTGGCATCTTCGCGGACCGAGAGGGTGGCGAGGAACGCTTCGGCCAGGTGCATCAACGGGTTTTGCAAAGGGCCGGAACCCGTCGTCGACCAATCGCGCTTGAGGCTGGCTTCGTAGAGACCGTCGACGCTGGCAAAGCGCCGGGCGAGGACTTCCAGGCTCGCGTTGAGCACCGATTCCACCAGCGGTTCGCGGACCTTGCCCCAGTAATGGGCGCAGGCGAACAGGATAAACGCGTGGGTATAGAGGTCCTTGCCGGTGTCCAGCGGCGCGCCTTGCGGGTCGATGCTGTAGAACCAGCCGCCGTGCTCGGCATCGTGGAAATGACGCTGGAGCGAGCGGAACAGTGCGCTGGCCCGTTCCTCGGCCTGGGGCATTTCGCCAATCAGGCTCGCAAACACATACAGTTGTCGCGCACAGGCCATGGCCCGGTAGCGCTGGGGTGGCAAAGGTGCATGTCCGGCATCCAGGGATTCATAGGGCAGCGCCAGTTCGGCATTCCAGCCCGGGCCTTGCCACATCGGCACGATCACGTCGTGAAAATGCTGCCGCACTGTTGCGAACAGGGCGGTCAATTCAGGCGGGGGAGCGGGGCGGGAAGCATCAGGCATGGGCGGACGTCGTCACGGCTTGGGGGCGATTGCGCGACATGGTAGCAGAGTGGCCGACTCCAGAGAGATGGCGCCTGTAAGTCCGTCATCCCGAGCACGCTCGCTCCCACAGGGTACGGTGTATACCGATCAAATTGTGGGAGCAGGCTCGCTCCACAAGGGGGCGGTGTACCGATCAAAGTGTGGAAGCAGATTGGCCCCCACAAGGGCCGGTGTACCCGATCAAACTGTGGGAGCGAGCTTGCTCGCGATGACGGCCTGGCAGGCGCTAAAGAATCAACCGGCCAACAACCACACCCCTGCCCCCGCCGAAGCTGCTCCAGCCAACCGAACCAATGGCGCCGCCGCGCGTGGCAGCACCCGCACCAGTGCAAACCCGGCGCCATGCAGCGCCGCCGTGGCTGCGACGAAGCCCACCGCATAGGCCCACGGGCTCGACATGTCCGGCAGTTCCAAGCCATGGGCCACACCGTGGAACAGTGCAAACAAGGCCGTCGCGCCAACCGCCAGGCTCAACGGTGGACGTACCGCCAGTGCCACCGCCAGGCCCAGGGCTAACACCGAGGCGGCGATCCCGCTTTCCAGCGCCGGCAGGTTCAGGCCTTCAAAGCCCAGCAGGCCGCCCAGCAGCATCGTACCGACGAAGGTGCAGGGCAGCGCCCAGCGTGCGGCGCCTTGTTGTTGCGCAGCCCACAAGCCGACCGCCAGCATCGCCAGCAAATGGTCGAGCCCGCCGAGGGGGTGGCCGAGGCCGGCGATCAGGCCATTGTCGCCGTGGCCGGGGTGGGCGCAGGCCAGGGCCGGGGTGAGCAGCAGGGCAAGGGCACCGAAGAGGCGTTTGAAGGTCATGGATAAGCTTCCTTGTGGTCAGTCGGAAAATCAGGCGGCGCTCAGCAGGCCCTGGCGCTCGATGAAGGCGATGATGTCGTCCAGGCCCTGGCCGGTCTTCTGGTTGCTGAACACGAAGGGCTTGCCGTTGCGCATCCGCCGGGTGTCGCTGTCCATCATTTCCAGGGACGCGCCCACCAGCGGCGCGAGGTCGATCTTGTTGATCACCAGCAGGTCGGATTTGCAAATGCCCGGCCCGCCCTTGCGCGGCAGCTTGTCCCCGGCGGAAACGTCGATCACATAGATCGTCAAATCCGACAGTTCCGGGCTGAAGGTCGCCGACAGGTTGTCGCCGCCCGACTCCACCAGAATCAGGTCCAGGCCCGGAAAGCGCCGGTTCAACTGGTCCACCGCCTCGAGGTTGATCGAGGCATCTTCGCGAATCGCCGTGTGCGGGCAGCCGCCGGTTTCCACCCCGATGATCCGTTCCGGCGCCAGGGCTTCGTTGCGCACCAGGAAGTCGGCGTCTTCGCGGGTGTAGATGTCGTTGGTGACCACCGCCAGGTTGTAGCGTTCACGTAGAGCCAGGCACAGGGCCAGGGTCAGGGCGGTCTTGCCGGAGCCCACCGGGCCGCCGATACCGACGCGCAGAGGTTGTGTGTTCATGTGTGTCTCCTAGGAACGGAACAGACGGCTGTACTGGCGCTCATGGGCCATGCACGCCAGGGACAGGCCAAACGCGGCGCTGCCGTAATGGTCGGGGTCGATGTTCGAGGCGTCGTGCTGGGCCTGTTGCAACAGCGGCAGCAGTTCGCTGGTCAGGCGCTGGGCCGCTTGCTGGCCCAGGGGCAGGGTTTTCATCAGCACCGCCAGTTGGTTTTCCAGCCCACTCCACAGCCAGGCGGCGAGGGCATCCTGGGGGGCGATCTGCCAGGCGCGGGCGGCCAGGGCCCAGCCCAGCGCCAGGTGCGGCTCGCTGCGCTGACCAAGGCTGAGCTGTTCGAGAAAGTCCCGGGCGGCACGGTCGAGTTCCGGCAGGCCGGCGAGCAATTGCTGCAACGAGTAGCCCATCTGCCGGCTTTCCTGGTACAGCTCGCGGGTTTCCCGGCTGGCGCGGTGCTCTTCACAGCGCTGCCGCAGCGTGTCCCAATCGTCCGCGGCGGCTGCGGTGCAGTGCGCCAGCAGCAGGGGCGCTTCGAAGCGTGCCAGGTTCAGCAGCAATTGATCGCCGATCCAGCGCCGTGCGTCGTCGGGGTTTTTCACCTGGCCGTTGTCCACCGCCATTTCCAGACCCTGGGAGTAGCTGTACCCGCCAATCGGCAACTGCGGGCTGGCCAGACGCAGCAGCGCCCAGGCCGGGTTCATGTGCGCACGCCAAATTGATGCAGGCGCGGCGCGTAGTTGAAGTCTTCGTCGCCGTGCCGGGAGTGATGATGGCCGCCGCCATAGGCGCCGTGTTCCGGCTGGAACGGGGCTTCGATGGCTTCGGCGCGGGCGCCCAGTTGTTCGAGCATCGCCTTGAGCACGTAATCGTCCAGCAGGCGCAACCAGCCATCGCCCACTTGCAGGGCCACGTGGCGGTTGCCTAGGTGGTAGGCGGCGCGAGTCAGTTCGAAGGCATTGGCGCAGGTGACATGCAGCAATTGTTCGGCGCGGGCGCAGACGCGCACGATGCGCCCATCTTCGGCCTGCAGGCACTCGCCGTCGTACAGCGGCGGCTGGCCTCGCTCCAGGAACAACCCCACGTCTTCACCCTCGGCACTGAAACAGCGCAGACGGCTTTTGCTGCGGGCGTCGAAGGTCAGGTGCAGCTCGGCGTCCCAGCGCGGTTGAGTGTCGATTCTGCGGTGAATCACCAGCATCGGAGTGCTTCCAGCAATGAACGGTGCTGTGTTTAGAGCAAGGGGCTTGCCAATCGAAGGGGGTGTAGGAAATATCTGGGGATAGCGTTTCAGGATGGGGCGGATTGCGTGCCATGTTGGTGCGCGATGGGCTGTCGCGCACCATTTTGCGGCTTGCACGAAAAAGATCCTGTGGGAGCGAGCTTGCTCGCGAAGGCGTCGGCCCAGCTTGCATCAAAGCAAGGCGCTACCCCTTGGCACCAGGCGCCGCCATCTCCTTGGTTTCCAGATGATCCAACGCCCGCTCGACCAGCAACTGCA